>JAKDLE010000190.1 GCA_030453005.1 Pseudonocardia sp.
GATCGCCCGCGCGAGAGGCGCCGCCCGCGTCGTCGTCGCGGTGCCCGTCGCCGCGGCTGCGGTGGTAGGCCGCGATCGCCAGCAGGCCCGCGAACTCGCCCTGGCTCCCCGCGTTGGGCTGCAGCGACACGGCCGCGTAGCCGGTGAGCTCGGCGAGCCAGCGCTCCAGGTCGGCGATCAGCTCGCGGCTGCCCGCGGTGTCGGCCTCGGGGGCGAACGGGTGCAGGTCGGCGAACCCGGGCCAGGTGATCGGCTCCATCTCCGCGGCCGCGTTGAGCTTCATGGTGCACGAGCCCAGCGGGATCATCGTGCGGTCCAGGGCGAGGTCGGCGTCGGCGAGGCGGCGCAGCCAGCGCATCAGCGAGGTCTCCGACCGGTGGCTGTGGAACACGGGGTGGGTCAGGTAGTCGCTGCTGCGCACCAGCGCGGCGGGCAGCGCGTCCTCGGTCGCCCGATCCAGATCGACAGGGTCGAGCGACGCGACCGAACCGCTGACGCCGAACGCCGCCCACACCGTCTCCAGGTGCGCCGAGGTGGTCAGCTCCGAACAGGCGACGGCCACGGTGCCCGCGTCCACCCGGCGCAGCGCGATACCGGCGTCGTGGGCGGCCGAGACGACCGCGTCGGCGTCGGCACGGGCGGTGACGGTGTCGAAGAAGGCGTCGTGCACGACCTCCACCCCGCCCGCCCGTAGGCCCGCGGCCAGCACCGCGGCCATCCGGTGGGTGCGCCGCGCGATCCGGCGCAGCCCGTCGGGCCCGTGGTACACGGCGTAGCAGGCGGCGACGACGGCGAGCAGCACCTGCGCCGTGCAGATGTTCGACGTCGCCTTCTCCCGACGGATGTGCTGCTCACGGGTCTGCAGCGCGAGCCGCAGCGCGGGGTTGCCGTCGGCGTCGCGCGACATCCCGACCAGGCGCCCCGGCAGCTGCCGCGCGAGCTTCTGGCCCACCGACAGGTAGCCCGCGTGCGGGCCGCCGAAGGCCATCGGCACCCCGAAGCGCTGCGTGGTGCCCACCGCGGCGTCCGCACCCAGCTCCCCGGGTGGGGTCAGCAGCGTCAGCGCCAGCAGGTCGGCCGCGACGGCGACCAGGGCGCCGCGCTCGTGGGCCTGCGCGATCAGCGCGGACGGGTCACGGACCAGCCCCGACGCGCTCGGGTAGGACAGCAGCAGCCCGTAGAACTCCCCTTCGGGCAGACCACCGTCGAGGTCGGCGACGACGAGCTCGATCCCCAGCGGCTCGGCGCGCGTGCGCAGCACGTCGATCGTCTGCGGGAGCGTGTCGGCGTCCACCACGAAGCGCGGCGAGCGGGCCTTGCCCGTGCGGCGCAGCAACGTCATCGCCTCGGCCGCGGCGGTGGCCTCGTCGAGCAGCGACGCGCAGGCGACGGGCAGGCCGGTGAGGTCGGCGA
The DNA here is from genome assembly GCA_030453005.1 of Pseudonocardia sp. Lineage (GTDB taxonomy): Bacteria > Actinomycetota > Actinomycetes > Mycobacteriales > Pseudonocardiaceae > Pseudonocardia. Next base: position 1,414 of record JAKDLE010000190.1, read on the forward strand.
CGGTGGTCTGGAACGTCAGAAGCGCCTCCAGCCGCCCCTGGCTGATCTCGGGCTGGTACGGCGTGTACGCGGTGTACCAGGCCGGGTTCTCCAGCACGTTGCGCCGGATCACCGTGGGCGTGACGGTGCCGGAGTAGCCCAGCCCGATCATCGGGACCGTGACGGTGTTGCGGGCGGCCAGCGCGCGCAGCTCGGCGAGCACCTCGGTCTCCGAGGCCGCCGCGGGGAGGGTGGACGGCACGGGGCCTGCGTCGCGGATGGAGTCGGGCACCGCCCGCGCCGCCAGCTCGTCGAGCGAGGAGACGCCGACGGCGGACAGCATCGTGTCGAGCTCGTGCTGTTTCCCCGCCCCCCCGGGCCCGATGTGCCGGTCGGCGAACGGGACACCCCGCTCCAGCTCGGCCAGCGACAGGCGGTCGGGCGACAGGCGGTCGGGCGTGCTGCGATCGGTGCTCAACGGACGACCTCCGGGGTGGCTCGGGCAGGACGACACTGCCCTCCCCCTCTGTCGCCACCCGGCGTTCCGGGCACCTGAGAGATTCACCCCGGTGAGAGGGCTTTCCCCGTCGGCGGACGGCCACCTCACTCGACGCGGTGCGGCCGTCACTTTCCAGAGGCGTCTCACCGGCGCGGTCCTGGGTGCCTGAGAGGTTCCGGGGAGGATTTGCTCCTTCGGCGCCCGGCTGTCGTGACCGGGTCTCTTCCGCGCTGGATCGGCGACTGCCCCGGCAGTCTAGCCGTTCCTCCGTCAGCCGACCGCGCGGAACGGGTCGTGCTCGGCGAGGAGCTTGTCCATCCGGGCCTGGTCGACGCGGGTGCTGACGGTGGAGCTCTCCTGGCGGTCGCGGACGGTCTTGGCGAGGGTGAACGCCGAGGTCGTGACGTAGAGGATGCCGAGGCCGAGGAACGCGCGGACCCAGGGGTCGGCGGGCAGGTAGATCACCGCGAGGCCGACCGCGGCCAGCGAGATCCCGAAGGACAGGACCGCCTGGATGTGGAAGGCGGCGGTCGTGGGCGACGGGGGCGGTGGGGTCGTGGTCATGACGGGAAGTGTGGCGGCGGTGTGGCACCCGCCGCGTCCGTGGAACTACGGGTCGCTGATCGGCCCGGTGGGTCACCGAGAGTGTGCGCTCACGGCCCGCCTCCCGGCCGTGAGTGCACACTCCCGACGATCACGGGGCCCACGCAGGCCGCGCGGGCTCAGGAGATGGCGCGGCGGGCGCGGCGGCGGGAGAGCTCGTCCTCGGGGGACTCGTCGATGGTGCCGCCGTCGGCGCGCTCCATCGGGAAGTTCTTGATCGAGCCGCTGATCTCGCGCATCGCCCCCGACACCGCGATGCCGAACACACCCTGGCCGCCCTTGAGCAGGTCGACGACCTCCTCGGGTGACGAGCACTCGTAGACGGTGGTGCCGTCGGAGAACAGGGTGATGCCTGCGAGGTCACGGATGCCGCGGCGGCGCAGGTGTTCCACGGCCACGCGGATGTTCTGCAGGGACACGCCGGCGTCGAGCAACCGTTTGACGATCTTGAGAACCAGCATGTCCTTGAACGAGTAGAGCCGCTGCGAGCCCGAGCCCGCGGCGCCGCGGATCGAGGGCATGACCAGCCCGGTGCGCGCCCAGTAGTCGAGCTGTCGGTAGGTGATGCCCACGACCTGCGTGGCGGTGGGCCCGCGGAAGCCGACGAGCTGGTCAGGCAGCCCGTCGAAACCGGCGTCGATCAACGGATCGGGGAAGAGCTCACCCTGCTCCGGCGTACCCGACGGCGGGACCTGGTCCACCGAACTCCCTCCCGCGAAGGCCCGAGACGACGACTGTCGCGGCACGACGAGTGTCGCACCAGGCCCGATGTCGGAGCCGACGGTAAGCGGACGGCCGCCGCGGGTCAACGCGCCGCGCCGGACCGTGGTCACCCGATCACGGGCGCGTCGCCCCGCGTCGACCCGAACGGCCCAGCAGGCGGTCAGGGCTGGGCGCCGCGGAAGTCCTCCGGCGAGATGGAGTCGAGGAACTCGCGGAACTTCTCGACCTCGTCCTCCTGCTCGTCGGGGATGATCAGCCCGGCGTCGGCGAGCACGCTCTCCTCGGCATGGATGGGTACCCCGACCCGCAGGGCCAGCGCCACCGAGTCACTCGGCCGCGCGGACACCGTGACCCCGCCGTCGAAGATCAGCTCGGCGTAGAACGTGCCCTCCTGCAGATCCGTGATCCGCACCTGCTCCAGGCGTCGCCCGAGCGCGGAGATCACGTCCTTGAGGAGGTCGTGGGTCAGCGGTCGTGCCGGCTTGACCCCCTGCTGCTCCAGGGCGATCGCCGTGGCCTCCACCGACCCGATCCAGATCGGTAGGTAGCGGTCGCCCGTGGTCTCTCGCAACAGGAGGATGGGTTGGTTCGCGGGCAGTTCGACTCGTACTCCCACGACGCGCATCTCGCTCATGCGCTCTCCTCCTCCTGGGTCCTGCTCCGGTGTCGAGGCGCCTCGTCCGTGCGATCGAGCGGCCCCGTGTCCGACTGCTCCGACGCTACACGGGCAGCCCCGCCCGCGCCCGACTCCGGACGGGCGGAGCGCGTGCGGCTAGCGGTCGCCGGACTCCCGCGGTCCGGTGAGGAACACGAGGCGGAACTTGCCGATCTGCACCTCGTCACCGTTGGCGAGCACAGCGGTGTCGACCGGCTCGCGGTTGACGTAGGTGCCGTTGAGGCTGCCGACATCGACGACGACGAACTCGCCTGCGTCGCGCCGGAACTCGGCGTGCCTGCGCGAGACGGTGACGTCGTCGAGGAAGATGTCGCTGTCGGGATGGCGGCCCGCACTGGTGGAGACCCGGTCGAGCAGGAACCGGGAGCCTGCGTTGGGGCCCCGCTTGACCACCAGCAGGGCGCTGCCCGCGGGAAGTGCGTCGACGCCGGAGACGGGCTGGTCCTGGGCCGGGGGCTCGGCGTCGGCGAGGAAGTCGGCTCGGAAGACCGAAGTCATCTCCGGGGCTCGCTCGGGTGGTACGCCGGGCCCGTCGTTCGTGGTCACCTCGGGGTCTCCTCCTGCGGTGTCTGGATCCCGGACTGTGCGCCACGCCGTTGCGCGAGAACGCTGCGGGCGGTGACGCTGTCGAGGCCGGATTGCGGTCTGCGAAAACCTACCCCGTCGGACGGGGTCGGCTGGGGGCGGAGTCGATGCGCGCTGCGCGCCCTCAGCCACCCGTGAGTTCGGCGTACGCCGCGGCGTCGAGCAGTGCGGTGACGTCGCCGCCGTCGAGCCGGACGTCGAGCATCCACCCGGACTCGTACGGGCCGGTGTTGACGAGCTCGGGGTTGTCGGTGAGTGCGTCGTTGACGGCGACCACCTCGCCCGCCAGCGGGGAGAGGATCTCCGAGACGGACTTGGTGGATTCGACCTCGCCCACGGCCGCACCGGCCGCGACGGTGTCGCCGACGGTGGGCAGCGCCACGTAGACGACGTCACCGAGCTGGTTCTGCGCGTGGTCGGTGATGCCGATCCGGACGACGCCGTCGCCCAGCTCCCGCACCCACTCGTGCGCCTCGGTGTAACGACGATCCTCGGGAATCACGCCGACAGCCTAATACGCAGGGCGAGGACGAACTGCGCCAGGTAGAGCACTCCGGAGTAGAGGTAGAGCGCCGTGCCCCACACGGCGAACGCGAGCCCGAGCGGCAGCGCCACGGCCGCGGGCACGCCGTCGCCCTGTCCGAGCAGCAGCAGTGGGAACGCGTAGAGCAGCAGGAAGGTGGCGGACTTGCCCAGGTAGGTCACGACGAACGGCCCGTAGCCCCGCCGCCGCAGCGCCACCACGCACACCGCCAGCACGACGTCGCGGGCGACGAGCGCCCCCACCGCCCACCACGGCACGACGTCGCGGATGCCGAGGGCGATCAGGGCCGCGAGGATGTAGAGGCGGTCGACCGCGGGATCCAACACCGCTCCGACCCGCGAGAACTGGCCGAGCACCCGGGCGAGCTTGCCGTCGAGCCAGTCGGTGAACCCGCCGACGGCGAGCACCAGCACGGCCCAGCCGTCGAGCCCCCGCCCCTGCCCGTCGGGGCCGATCAACAGCCACAGAAACAGCGGCACCCCCGCCAGGCGCAGCAGGCTCAGCAGGTTCGGGACGGTGAGGATCCGGTCCTGCGGCGAGGCCGACACGAGCGCAGCGTAGCCACCTCCCCGCGGAGGCGGAGTGGATACTGTGCGGTATGGACTCTTCCGCGCTCAAGGAGATGCAGGCCCCGCTCAAGGCGCGGTACTCCGACGACCCGAACGCCGCGCTGGTCACCCTGACCGCCGACGGCGAGCTCGACGGTTCCGGCATCGCCTGCCGCGTCCGTACCGCGTCCACGCTGGCCGAGGCGGGCCTGCACCCGGCCACCGGCGGCGACGGCAGCCAGCTGTGTTCCGGTGACATGCTGCTGGAGGCGCTCGTCGCCTGCGCGGGCGTGACGCTCCGCGCGGTGGCCACCGCGCTCGAGCTCGAGGTCTCGGGCACCGTGCGCGCCGAGGGCGATCTCGACTTCCGCGGCACTCTCGGCGTCGACAAGGAGGCCCCGGTCGGCTTCCGCGACATCCGCCTCACCTTCGACCTCGACACCTCCGCCGACGCCGAGCAGATCGCCACGCTCACCAAGCTGACCGAGCGCTACTGTGTCGTGCTGCAGACGATCGTCTCCTCGCCCACCACCTCCGTCTCGGTGAACACGACCTCGTGAGGACGGCGGTGTGAACGGCGCCGACGCGCTGCTGCGCACGCTGCTCGGCAGCGGCGTCGACGTCTGCTTCGCCA
>JAKDLE010000191.1 GCA_030453005.1 Pseudonocardia sp.
GGCGGGCCGCCGAGCAGGGCAGCAGCGCCCGCCACAGGCGGGGGTGCTGGGCCGTGGCCACCCGGCGGGTGTCGACGGCGAGCAGCGCCAGGGCGCGGTCTCCGTCGACACCGCCGGGGCCCAGCGTCAGCTCGGCGAGGGCCTCACCGAGCATCGACTTGACGGGGTAGCGCCGCAGCGCAAGGACCTTCATCGAACCTCCGGTTCATGTTGCTGCTCGGTCTTCCGCGCCCGGATTCACAACAGGCCGTTCGCCTCCAGCCACTCCTGTGCCACGACGTCGGGATTCGGACGATCCTCCGCTCCCAGCTCAGCATTGAGGTCGATCAGCCCCTGAGTCGTGAGCTTCCCGGAGATATCGTTGAAGATCTGCTTCACCTGGTCGGTCGCCTTCGCCGTATTGATCAGTGGCACCACGTTCTGCGCCGCGAAGTTGTTCAGCGGGTCCTCCAGTACCACGAACCCGTTGGCCTCGATGGTGGGGTCGGTCGTGAACAGGTCGGCCGCCTGCACGTCTCCGTCGCGCAGTGCGGCCACGGTGAGCGGGCCACCGACGTCGAGTGACTTGTACCCGGCGAAGGTGCACCCGTAGGTGGCCTCGATGCCGGGGATGCCGTCGGGCCGCTCCTGGAACTCCGGCGGCCCGCCGAAGATCATCTGCGGGCACAGCGGAGCCAGGTCGCCGATCGTGGTCACGTTGTTCTCGGTGGCGAACGCCTGCGTGACCACCACGGCGTCCTTGTTCTCCGCGTCGGAGCGTTCCAGCAGCGTGAGGCCCTCGGGGATCACCTCCTGCAGCGCCGCGTACACCTCGTCGGCGGACTTCTCGGTGGCCTCGGGATCCAGGAACTGCAGCAGCACTCCGGTGTACTCGGGCACCAGGTCGAGCGAACCGTCCCGCAGGCCGGGGAAGTAGGCCTCCCGGCTCTGGATGGGTGGGACGATCTCCACGGGGATGTCCTGGGCCTCCAGGGCCTGTCCGTATATCTCGGCTAGCAGTTTGTTCTCCGGGAACTGGTCGGCTCCGATCCGGATCGGAGCCGACGGATCAGCCGCACCCTCCGACGGGGCGGCCAGGGGATCGCCGCCGCCACAGGCGGACAGCGCGAGGACCGCCGCCAGTGCCGCTACGGACCCGGGCCAGCGGGATCGCACGTTGGTCGTCATCGACATGCTCCTTCTCGGGGGTTCAGGCAACCGCACGGAGGCGGCGGGGACGTGGACGGGAGGCCTGCGCCGGGCGCAGGCCGGGTGAGACGAGAGCCCGTTGCAGGCCGGCGAGCACCAGGTCGGTGACGATGGCCAGCAACGCCAGCAGGATCGAGCCTGCCGCCATCTCGGCGAAGTCACGAACGGACAGGCCGTCGATGATGTAGCGGCCGAGCCCACCCAGTGCCACGTAGGCCGCGATCGTGGCGGTGGCGATGATCTGCAGGGTGGCACTGCGCAGGCCACCGATGATCAGCGGGAGCCCGTTGGGCAACTCGACGCGGGTGAGGATCTCGCGCTCGCCCATCCCCATGCCGCGGGCGGCGTCGACGATCGCGCGGTCGACCGCCTGCACGCCGGCGTAGGTGCCTGCCAGTACCGGCGGGATCGCGAGTACCACGAGCGCGACGATCGGCGGCGCCAGCCCGATGCCGAAGGAGTTCGCGAGCAGCACCAGCACTCCGAAGGTGGGCAGCGCGCGCAGGCTGTTGGCCAGGCTCACCACGGCGAACCCGCCGCGTCCGGTGTGACCGATCCACAGCCCGATCGGGATCGCGATCAGCGCGGCGATGGAGAGCGCCAGCAGCGTGTAGAACAGGTGCTCGCCCAGTCGTGTCGGTACCCCGTCGGGTCCGGTCCAGTTCGCCGGGTCGGTGAACCACTCGACGATGGCGTTCACCTCTGCCGCCCCGCGGCTTGCCCGGTGCGTGCCCACGGGGTGATCAGCCTGCCGACCACCAGCAGCAGCGCGTCCACGATCAGCGCGAGCACCAGCACGACGACGATCCCGGTGATGATCTCGGCGGGGATGTCGCGCTGGAAGCCGTCGGTGAACAACAGGCCGAGGCCGCCGAGCCCGACGATCGCGCCGACCGTCACGAGGCTCATGTTCGACACCGCCGCCACCCGCAGCCCGGCGACAGTGACCGGGATCGCGAGTGGCATCTCCACGGCGACGAACCGGCGCAGCGGCGTGTAGCCCATCGCGGTGGCCGCGGCGACCACCACGGACGGCACGGCGTCGAGAGCGTCGGCGATCGAGCGCACCAGCAGTGCCACCGTGTAGATGGTGAGCGCGACGACGAGGTTGAGCGGATCGAGGATCTGCAGGCCCAGCAGCAACGGCAGCATGACGATGAGCGCCAGCGAGGGCACGGTGTAGAGCAGCCCGGTGGCGGTGACGAGCACGGAGCGGGCCAGCGGCGTGCGGGTGGCGAGCCAGGCCAGCGGCACCGAGATCAACAGCCCGAGCAGCAGCGGGAGCAGCGCCAACCACGAGTGCTCGACGGTGAGCTCCGCCACGAGTCCGAGGTTGCGGGGGATCCAGCCCCAGTTCACGCCCCGACCGCCCTCACGCGGCGGCCTCCTCGGCCCGCGCCGAGGCGAGCGCGGCCAGCACGTCGTCGGCGCTGACCGAACCGACGACCCGGCCGGCGCCGGCGACGGCGACACCCTGCCCGGACGGCGAGGACAGCGCCGCGTCCAGAGCGCTGCGCAACGAGCCTGACGTGACGTCGTAGAGCGTGCCGCCCGGCACCAGGTGCTCGGCGGTGACCGCCGTGCCGTCCGCCCCGTCGCGGCGCGCGCACCAGCCCTGCGGCCGGGACGCGTCGTCGACGACGAGGGTCCACGCGCCGTTGCCCACAGCAGGCGACCCGAGCGAGGTCGTGGTCAGCTCGCCGAGCGGTAGGCGGTGGGACCGGAAGCCCAGGCCGCGGTATCCGCGGTCGCGCCCCACGAACCCGTCGACGAAGTCGTCGGCGGGGCGGGCGAGCAGGTGCCCGGGCTCGTCGTACTGGGCGAGGTGCCCGCCCTGGCGGAACACCGCGACCTTGTCGCCGAGCTTCACGGCCTCGTCGATGTCGTGGGTGACGAATACGATGGTCTTGCCCAGCTCGGCCTGCAGCCGCAGCAGCTCGTCCTGCAGGCTCTCCCGCACCACCGGGTCGACGGCGCTGAACGGCTCGTCCATCAGCAGGATCGGCGGGTCGGCGGCGAGCGCGCGGGCCACCCCGACGCGCTGCTGCTGCCCCCCGGAGAGCTGGTTGGGGTAGCGCCTGGCCGTCTCCGGCGCGAGCCCGACGATCTCCATGAGCTCGGCGGCACGGGCGCGCGCCCTGGCCTTGCTCCAGCCCAGGAGCATCGGCACGGTGGCGATGTTGTCGAGGATCGAGCGGTGCGGCAACAGCCCGGCCTGTTGCATGACGTAGCCGATGCCGCGGCGCATCCGCGCGGCGTCGCCCGCCATGATGTCCGCGCCGTCGATGAGGATCGTGCCGCCGGTCGGCTCGATCATGCGGTTGATCATCCGCAGCGACGTGGTCTTGCCGCATCCGGACGGCCCCACGAATACGGTGACGCAACCGTCGGCGACCGTGAGGTCGAGCGCGTCGACCGCGACCGTGCCGTCGGGGAAACGCTTGGTCACGCCGCGAAACTCGATCACCGGGGAACCTCGATCACCGGGGAACCTCGATCATCCGAGGGGCCCCTCGTTCACCGACGATCCCTTGCCGATCGCCGCAGCGACGGAAGGTTAACCCGCGAGCCCCGGCCTCGGGAAACCCGTGATCGGCCCGAGATCGCTATCCCGCCAGGATCGCCGACGCCGCGGGCGTGGGCAGGCGGCCGGCGGCGAACAGCTCGGGCAGCCGCTCGGCGGGCTGCGGACGGGCGAACAGCCAGCCCTGGTAGGCGTCGACGCCGATGCCGCGCAACACGTGGAACTGCGCGGCGGTCTCCACCCCCTCGGCCACGGTCGTGCGGCCCATCGCCTTGGCCATGTCGACCACGGCGCGGGCCACCGCGAACGCGGCGGGGTCGTCGGCCACCCCGGTGACGAACGCGCGGTCGACCTTCACCGTCTGCGCGGGGAGCTCCTTGAGCCGCGCGAGGGAGGAGTACCCGGTGCCGAAGTCGTCGACGGCGAACCGCACCCCGCGGTCCACCAGCTCGGCCATGGCGGCCAGCGCGTGGGGCGGCAGGGCCACCAGGCTCGTCTCCACCAGCTCCAACACCAGGTGCTCCCAGCCCAGCCCGCTGCCGCTGACGATCTCGGTGACGACCGACAGGAAGTCGAGGTCCCCGGGCAGCAGGCCGGCCAGGTTGACCGCGACCGACGGACGACGCCCCAGGTACGACGGCCACGAGGCGGCCTCCGCGGTGGCGGTACGCAGCACCCACAGGTCCAGCTCCCGGAGCAGGCCGCTGCGCTGCGCGACCGGCAGGAAGTCCCCCGGCGGGATCAGCCCGCGCTCCGGGTGCCGCCAGCGCACCAGCGCCTCGGCGGAGAGGACGACGCCGTCCGGCCCGACGACGGGCTGGTACTCCAGCACCAGCCCCCCGCCGGTGATCGCGGCGCGCAGCTCCGCCTCCAGGGCGAGGGCCTGCGTGGCGGAGCTCACGATGCCGTCGGTGGCCATGCCGATGCCTCCGCGGGACTGCCGCTTCTTGGCGTCCTGCATCGCCACCTCGGCGAAGCGCAGCAGATCCGCCGCACGCACGTCACCGGTGGGTACCGAGGTGGCCAGCCCCACCGACGCCGTCATCTGCACCGGCCGCCCGTGCACCGTGATCGTGGTGCGCAGCAGGTCGGCGACCAGGCGCGCGAGCTGGTCGGGCCCGCCCACCTCGGCGTGGTCGGCGCAGATGACGACGAACTCGTCTCCGGAGAGGCGCGCGGCCGTGCAGCCCACCGGCAGGTCGCGCTGCAGCCGTCCGGCGAGGGTCACCAGCAGCTCGTCGCCCACCTCGTGGCCCAGCGAGGAGTTGACGCGGGAGAAGTCGTCGAGGTCACCGCAGACGACGGCGACCCGGTCGCGACCGGAGCCTGCGAGCAGCCGGTCCACCAGCGCCAGCGAGGCCGCACGGTTGGGCAGGCGGGTCAGCTCGTCGACGGTGCCCGCGCTACGCAGCAGCTCCGCGGCGCGACGGCGCTCGCCGATGTCGGTGCAGACGACCAGCCAGAACCAGCTGCCGTCATCGGCCCTGGTGACCGAGGCGGCCACCTCGCACCAGACGGTGGTGCCGTCGGCGCGCAGCAGCGGCGCGGCGTCGACCCGGTAGCCGTGGCGGACGCCGGGCTGGACGGGGCGCAGCCAGTGCGGCAGCTCGGTGGCGTCCGGTCCGAGCAGGTCGAGCGGGCCCTGGGCGGTGAGCGCGTTCGCTGAGGTGCCGCGCAGGACCTGCAGCGGCACGTCGAGCAGCGCGCACAGCGCAGCGTTGGCGTCGGTGATCACGCCGGTCGGGTCGATCAGCGCCACGCCGGACGGGATCAGCTCCATCAGATCGACGAACCGCCTGCCCGAATGCCGCACGCGGTCCTGCGCCTGGCGCTGCTCGGAGAGGTCGCGGACCACGCCGACGAGACGGACCGGGGTGCCGTCGGGCGCGTGCTCCACCTCGGCGCGGCAGCTCAGCAGCCGGTCGGCGGGCAGCCGCAGCTCGACGTGGTGGTCGGTGGGTGCGGCGCCGGTCCGCAACGCGCGACACAGCAGGGCCACCTGCTCGCCCTCCACCGGGCCCGACCCGGCGGAGCCCTCGGCGTCGATCCCGACGCGGCGGTAGAGGTCGCTGAGCGAGTCGCTGCGGCGCAGGGTCGCGGTGCCGAGGTCGAAACTCCAGGTGCCGACGCCCGCGAGGCGCTCCAGCTCGGCCACCCACTGCCGGTCCAGACGCCCCTGCTCCCCCGAGCCCTCGACCTCACCCAGCTCCACCAGCACCACGGCGCGCAGCTCGCGGCCGGGCAACTCCCAGCGCACCACGCGCACCCGCACCAGCCTGCCGTCGGGCCGCACCAGCCGGGCGTCGACGTCGGGTCCGACGACGAGCTGCGGCAGCCGCATCCCGAACAGCCCGGCCTCGGCGTCGCCCGCGAGCGACGCCCCCGGACCCGCCGCCGGGCGTCCGGCGAGGCGCAGCAGGGCTGCGTTGACCCGCACGATGCGGTCCGACCGGTCGCAGACCAGAGCGGGCGCGGCAGGCAGGGA
>JAKDLE010000192.1 GCA_030453005.1 Pseudonocardia sp.
TCCAGTTCGGCGGCGCCGAGCAGCGACCGGGGATCAGGTCGAGATCGTGAGAGGAGGTCGCCGACGGCACCCCTCCTTCCACAGAACCGGAGAAACGGCGGCACACCCTCCGGACCAGAGCTCGTCTCAGCCTCCGGCGCGATCAGGAACTCCCCAGCCTTGGCATCGCGGTAGTGCGGCATCGCTGGCTCCGTCCGACTCGCCGTTGCTCAGCCGCGGCTGAGTCGCACCTCGTCTCTTGCGATGAGGGCCTGGGTCTTTCGACCGTAGTCGGTGATCTCGTCCTCGCCGAGTAGGGCGTCTCCGATACAGTCGTCGTGTCCCGGGCGGGCATTCCTGCGAACTCGACCGAGGATCTTCACAATGCGCGACCGAACACGACATGATCAGCAGATGCCGGGATGCCTAGACCGCCGATTCTCGCCCGGCTCGCACGGATGAGATTGGCCGACGCGCTCCGGCGGGCGCTTCGTGCCGGCCCGGTGACCCAGCACGAGCTGATGACGGCGCTCGAACAGCTCGGGCAGGGCAAAGCAGACGTGGGCTCGATCTGGCAGACGTGTCAGGAGCACGGGCTGGCCGACCTGGTCAACGGCCGCTGGGTGCCTCGCGGTTGGGCACCACCGGACAACGCTCCGAGCGGTGTTCGGGCCCGACGTGAACCGCCAACGCTGCATCGGGTGCGACGACCGGATCCCGACGGACTCGGACCGCTGGCCAGGCGAAAGATCAACGAGCTTCGCACAGGGCTCGGCCTGACCCAGCCGGCCGAGCGGCTGCCGGCTCCCGTCCCGGAGAAGTGGCCGGACGTCGTCCGCGAGGCGGTCGGCGCGCTCGTCGACGAACTCTCGGAAGTCACCCGTAAGCGCACCCAGACCGACGTCCCGCTCCGCGCGGGACACGTCGTCGCGACCGGCGAGACGCGCGCCCTGATGAGGTTCGAGGCCGATGGCGAGGTCACTGCCCGCGAGGGCACGGAAGCGACGCTGGTGCTCGCTCCTGGCGAGGCCATTCCCGTGGAGATCGTCTCCGTGTTCGCCGCCGTGGTCACGCTGTCCCTCCCCAAGGGAGCTCAGTCGCCCCCGACAGCAACACTCCGCTGCGACCTGTCGTGGCTCCTGTCGGCACAGAGCAGACGGCTCAACGAGCTGGCCGGTGGCGCGCCGGGCTTCGATCCCGCCGCCGCCCTGGCGGTCGTGACCCCGACTGCAGCACCTGCCCGTGCGATTCCCGACGGGCGGCGGTGGGGCATGCTCAACGAGACGCAGAGCCTCGCCGTGAGCGGCGGACTGCGCGACGGCACCACCTGGTTGTGGGGTCCACCGGGCACCGGCAAGACCACGACGCTGTCGGTGCTGGTGCACGAGCTGCACCGTCGAGGTCTCCGAACCCTGCTCACCGCACCGACCAACACCGCGGTCGACATCGCGCTGCGGGAGACGCTCAAGCAGCTGGGAGCCACGGCACCCGGGAGCGTCATCCGGGTCGGGCAACCGACGGACGCACGGCTCGTCCGGCGGCCGGATGGGCAGGTGCTGGTCGAGGAGGTCGCGGAACGGCGCGGCTCCGCTGCAGCCGCCGAACTAACGGCCACCGCCGACCTGGTCCGCAGCCTGCGCGGTCGGCTGCAGACCCTGGAGAAGTCCGGCCGGAGCAACGACAAGGGGTACGTCTCGCTCCAACTCGAACTCGCCGAGAACCAGGCCTACTTGCGCGCCCTGAGGAGCCTCCTCTCCGACGTCCGCCGCCAGGTGTGCCAGGAGGCGCTTCTCGTCGCCGCCACGGCGCACCAGCTCACCATGCCGACGCTGCAGGGGATGGCGTTCGACGTCGTCGTCATCGACGAGGCCAGCATGCTGCCCGCCACCCTGACCATGCTCGCCGCCGGGGCGGGCCACGGGCACACCGTCGTCGCCGGTGACTTCCGCCAGCTGCCGCCAGTGGTCGTCGCAGGGACGACCCGCGTCAACAAGTGGTTGCGGCGTAGTGCGTTCGAGGCGTCAGGGGTCGCCGGCCTGGTCGCCCGACGAACGCCGCCGGCGAACCTGGTCGCCCTGACCGAGCAGCACCGCATGCCCGAGATGCTGGCCGAGGCGATCAGCGACGGGTTCTACCCCGAGAGCAGGCTGCGCACAGCCGGCAGCGTCCGACGCCGCCCAGCCCCGCCCGGTCTCCGGGCGATGGCGCCGATCGTCTGTGTGGACACCAGCGCCCTGCGATCACGTGCGGCGAGGCGCGGCGGGCTGTACTCGCGCTACAACCTGCTGGACGCACTCCTCAGTGCCGCGCTGGTCGCCGACCACGGGCTCACCGGGCCGGAGCCCGCCTTGATCACCCCGTTCGCGCCCCAGGCGAGGCTGCTCCAAGCGCTCGTCGGGGACGACGAAGGACGGGGCGTCGCGTCGACGGTGCACCGCTTCCAGGGCGCCGAGTGCAACGTCGTGATCTTCGATGCCGTGGAGGCCGTTCGCGGCGGGATGAAGCTGCACCCCTGGTTCGGCGAGCCCGCCGGATCGGACGGCTCCCGCCTCGTCAACGTCGCCATGAGCCGCGCCCGGGAGCGGCTGATCATTCTCGCGGATTTCGACAGGATCCACCGCAAACGGGCCCACAAGGACGCCGTCGGCGATTTCCTCAAGTCAGCTCTCGGTGACGGCGACTACCTCAACCCACTCGACGTGATCGCCGGGCGCCGCCTCGGCCAGTCGGATCTGCAGCGCATGAGCGACGACATCGACCGGGCCAACTCGACGATCGAGATCTGGAGCGAGCGCATCGATGACGGCCGGGTCGCTCCCCTGGTCCCGCATCTGGCGGACTCCGCGAAGCGGGGCTGCACCACGACCGTCTGGTTCCACCCCACCAGCGGCGGCGACGTCCCGCCCGGGCTCGCCGGACTCCGGTACAGCGACGTTCTTCTCCGGCCGTGCACGCCCGTCCGGGAGTCGCTGGCCGTCCTCGGCGACGTCGTCTGGGCATCGAGCGACGCGCTCCTCGGACCGGCACCCGGCACCATCGCCCGTCTGGACCATGCCGATCTCGCCGCCGCGGTCCTGCGCGTCACTCGACGCCGGGACTCCGTCGGCATCGGAGGATCAGGTCGTCCGGCAGACACCTGTAGGTGCGGGCGCCTCCAGATCCGCGACGAGACCGGCCCGTACGCGCAGCCGAGCTGTCGGGTGTGTGATGCGGACCGGCAACGACACCGGGCCGGCCGGCGGTGAAACACGACATGCGGTCCGCACGATGGTCCGTTGCGTCCGGTTTCGGGTTTGCGGGCCGGCCACACGGGATCGTCACCGGATCGTGAACCCTCGTGGCACGGCGTGACCGATGGCCTCTAGCTTGACCACAGCACGACCGCGAGGCTGGATCAGTACGGATGGGGGGAGTCGTCATCTCAACGACGCGTGGGGTGGACGTGAGCGCAGCGCTCGCTCCCGGGTCGGTGGTCGTCGTGCGGGACGAGGACTGGTTCGTGCAGTCCACGGAGCAGACCGCCGACGGCCTGCTGGTCCACGTCCGGGGCCTGACCGAACTCGTCCGTGACACCACAGCCAGCTTCTACGCGCGCCTGGACGAGATCGTGCCGCTCGATCCCGCCGAGGCGACGGTCGTCGCCGACGTCAGCCCGCAGTACCGCACCTCGCGGCTGTGGCTGGAGTCGACGTTCCGCAAGACCCCGATCCCGCTCGGGGACCGGTCCCTCACCGTGGCGACCCAGGGCCTGGCCGACGCGCTGAGCTACCAACAGACGGCCGTGCGTCGAGCCCTAGATCCCGAGAACCTCCGCCCCCGGATCCTGCTCGCCGACGCGGTCGGCCTCGGCAAGACCCTCGAGATCGGCATGATCCTCTCCGAGCTGGCGCGCCGCGGCCGCGGTGAGCGGATCCTCATCGTCACCCCGCGGCACGTGCTGGAGCAGATGCAGCACGAGATGTGGACCCGTTTCGCGCTGCCGTTCGTCCGGCTCGACTCGGCGGGCATCCAGCGCGTGCGGCAGAAGCTGCCCGCCACCCGCAACCCGTTCACCTACTTCAAGCGCGTCATCATCTCGATCGACACGCTGAAGTCGGACCGGTACCGCGCGAGCCTGAAGAAGCAGCGCTGGGACGCCGTTGTCATCGACGAGTCGCACAACCTGGCGAACAACGCCACGCAGAACAACCGGCTCGCCCGCATCCTCGCCCGCAACGCCGAGGCACTCATCCTGGCGTCGGCGACCCCGCACAACGGCAGGGCGGAGTCGTTCGCCGAGCTGATCCGGCTGCTGGACCCGTCCGCCGTTCCCCCGTCGGGCGCGCTCGTGGCGAAGGAGATCGAGCACCTGGTCATCCGCAGGCACCGGCACAGCCCGGAGGTCGAGTCGGTCGTCGGCGCCGACTGGGCCGAGCGGCAGCCGCCGCACAACGTGCTGGTGCCCGCGAACGCCGCGGAGAACGCGATCGCCTGCGAGCTCGAGGACGTCTGGCTGTGGCCCGGGAAGGGCGGTGGTCCTGGCAACAACTCCTCGCTCTTCCCCTGGACGCTGGCCAAGGCGTTCCTGTCCTCCCCCGCCGCGCTGCGGGAGTCGGTTCGCGAGCGGATCGGCCGTCTCGGCCCGGACGCCGACACCGAACGCGTCGCCCTGGAGCGCCTCGGACAGCTGGCCGACGCCGCGATGACGCAGCCGTCGGCCAAGTACACCGCGCTGGTCGAGCACCTGAAGAAGGCCGGCGTCGGGAAGGGCTCCTCGACGCGCGCGGTGGTGTTCGCGGAGCGCGTCAGGACACTTCGGTGGCTCGCCCAGCAGCTGCCGAAGGACCTGGGGTTGTGCGCCGACGCCGTCGAGATCATGCACGGCGGCCTGGCCGACGACGAGCAGCAGCGCGTGGTGCGGGATTTCAAGCAGGAGAGCGCCGCGGTGCGGGTGCTGGTGACGGGTGACGTCGCCTCGGAGGGCGTGAACCTGCACGCCCAGTGCCACGAGCTGGTTCACTACGACATCCCGTGGAGCCTGATCCGCATCGAGCAGCGCAACGGGCGCATCGACCGCTACGGCCAGAAGCATCCGCCGCGCATCACCGCCCTGCTGCTCGATCCCGCGAGCGACCGTTTCGCCGGTGACGTGCGCATCCTGGCCCGGCTCGTGGAGAAGGAGAGCGAGGCGCACACGGCCCTCGGCGACGCCGCCTCGCTGATGGGGACCTACGACGTGAAGGCCGAGGAGGAGCAGATCCGGGCCGTGCTGGCCGGGGACAAGTCGTTGGACGACGTCGTGCGGACCCCCCAACAGGTCCAGGCCGGGGGCGACCTCACGAGCCTGTTCGCCCAGCTCAGCAGCGCGCCCGCACCGGAATCGACCCTGGCGACCGCGGGCACGCCCGGGACCGGCCTCTTCCCGGACGACATCACCTACCTCGACAACGCGCTGCACGCCGCCTTCATCGACCCGAGCGCGCCGCCGTCGAACAACGGGGTCGGGTGGCGCCGCAACGACACCTTCGGCACCGCCGAGCTCGTCCCCCCGGACGACCTTGCGCAACGGCTGGCGGTGCTGCCGCAGACCTACCTGAGCGACCGTGGTGTCACCACGAAGCTGACGCTGGCCACGACGGCCACCCGCGGCAAGGACCGGCTCGCCGACGCCCTGCGGGACCGGACCGGCTCGAACTGGCCGGACGCCCACTACCTCAGCCCGCTGCATCCCGTGCTCGGCTGGGCCGCGGATCGCGCCCTGTCCGCGCTCGGCCGCAACGAGATCTTCGCGGTGCGCGGAGACGTCGAGGACCCGACCGTGCTGCTGCTCGGCACGCTCACCAACCGCAGCGGTGAGATCGTCGCTGCCGCCTGGCTCACCGTCTCGTTCCCGGATCCGAACAACCCGGCCTTCGCACCGGTCAGCCCGCACGAGTCGGCCGCGGACGCCCTCGCGGCGCTCGGCTGGGACCACACCCGAGCCAACCCGGGCGCCGTCGCATCCGTCGACGATCTCCAGTCCCTCGTGAAACCGGCCGTCCGCCAGGCCCAGGCGCAGATGAGCACGCTGGTCGCCGCCTCGTCGGAGGACGTGGCCCGCCGCGTCGACGACTGGTCCCGGCGCCTCGACCGGTGGGATGTCGACGCCGACGCCCTGATCCAGCGCAGCGATCTCCGGCAGCGCCGGGTCAGCATCGAGGAAGAGGTAGGAACGGTGTCGCCCGTCACGATCTCGAC
>JAKDLE010000193.1 GCA_030453005.1 Pseudonocardia sp.
ACGTGGGTATCGAGGACCGCGTCGACCCCGGCGCGGACCCGTTCGGCGTCGGCGCCCAGCTCCGACTCCAGTGCGGCGCGCTCCGGTGCGTCCAGGACCGCGAGCACCGGGGCGCCCGTGTCGAGTCGGGTGCTCAACCGCGGCGCGAGCCGCACCGCGAACTCGGCGGGTGTGGTGTAGGGCACGGAGACGTGGTCGGGGAGGACGGTCGTCGTGCCAGCCATGACCCCGCCCCCTGTCACTGCGCGACGATAACGGGCACCGGTCCACGCAGCAGTGCGGAGCGTGGCAGGGTGGGCGGCACGGTCTCGAGATCAGGAGTGGCGATGCGCGTCTTCACCGGAGTGGACGATCTGCGGAGCGCCGTGGGCACCCAGATCGGTACGAGCGACTGGGCGACCGTCGAACAGGACCGGATCGACACCTTCGCCGACGCCACCGGCGACCACCAGTGGATCCACGTCGACCCCGAGCGGGCGAAGGACGGCCCGTTCGGCGCCACGATCGCGCACGGCTTCCTCACCCTCTCGCTGCTCTCCACGCTCGCGGGGCAGACCTACCAGGTCGAGAACGTGAAGATGGGCGTCAACTACGGGCTGAACAAGGTCCGGTTCACCTCGCCCGTCGCCGTCGGCACCAAGATCCGCGCCGTCGTCGACCTGGTCGACGTCAGCGACGTGACGGGCGGTGTGCAGCTCACCACGAAGGTCACGATCGAGATCGAGGGCTCGGAGCGTCCCGCTCTCGTGGCCGAGTGGCTGACCCGCCAGTACGTCTGACCCGCCAGTACGTCTGAGGAGATCCCGATGCGTGACGCCGTCATCTGCGAGCCGCTGCGGACGCCGGTCGGCGGGTTCGGCGGCGCCCTGCGGGGCGTGGCCGCCCACGAGCTGGCCGCCACCGTCATCCGCGGGTTGTTGGAGCGCACCGGCCTGCCCCCGGACGCCGTCGACGACGTGATCCTCGGGCACTGCTACCCGACGATGGACGCACCGGCGATCGGCCGCGTGGCCGCACTGGACGCGGGGCTCCCGGTCACCGTCACCGGGCTGCAGATCGACCGCCGCTGCGGTTCCGGCCTGCAGGCGGTGCTCTACGCGGCGATGCAGGTGCAGGCGGGCGCGTCGGAGGTGGTGCTCGCGGGCGGCGCGGAGTCGATGTCGAACGCGCCGTTCTACTCCACGTCGATGCGCTGGGGGGTGCGCGGGGCAAGCCCCGGGGTGCTGCTCAACGACTCGCTGGCGCGCGGACGCGTCACGGCGGGCGGCGTCAACTTCCCGGTGCCCGGCGGCATGCTGGAGACCGCGGAGAACCTGCGCCGCGAGTACGCCATCGGCCGCGAGGAGCAGGACGAGTTCTCCGTGCGCAGCCACCGGCGGGCGGCCGCCGCGCGCGGCGCGGGCCGGTTCGCCGACGAGATCGTCCCGGTCACGATCCGCACGCGGAAGGGCGAGACCGTCGTCGACACCGACGAGCACATCCGCCCCGACTCGTCGGTGGAGAAGCTCGCCGGGCTGCGCCCGATCCTCGGTAGGGACGACCCGGACGCCACCGTCACCGCGGGCAACGCCAGCGGACAGAACGATGGCGCGTCGATCTGCGTCGTGACGAGCCCGGAGCGGGCCGAGGAGCTCGGGCTGCGGCCGCTGGCCCGGCTCGTGTCGTGGGGTGTCGGCGGGGTGCCGCCCGCCACGATGGGCATCGGGCCGGTGCCCGCCGTCGCGAAGGCGCTCGACGCCGCCTCACTCACCCTCGCCGACGTCGACCTGATCGAGCTGAACGAGGCCTTCGCCGCACAGGTCCTGGCCTGCACCCGGGAGTGGAAGCTCGCGCCCGAGGACTTCGACCGCGTCAACGTCAACGGGTCGGGCATCTCGCTCGGGCATCCCGTCGGCGCCACCGGCGGGCGCATCCTCGCCACCCTCACCCGCGAGATGCAGCGCCGTTCGGCGCGGTACGGGCTCGAGACGATGTGCATCGGCGGCGGCCAGGGCCTCGCGGCGGTGTTCGAGCGCGTCTCGGGGTGAGTCGAGGCCCCGCGTGATGTGAAACACCGCGGCACCCGGGTACGACATGTGTTGTGGACAGTCGTCGAAGGGAGCCGAGGAAGATGTCGGTCGAGTCGGTGCCGATGGTGAGTGGGCGGGAACGGGCGCTGCTGCGTGCCGTGTCCCTGGGCCGTTGCCAGTTCCGGGGGGGATGCGAGCCCGTGCTGCTCGTCGACGGACTGGTCTGCGCCGACTCCTCGGCGTCGCGGCACCTCATCGACGCGCACCTCGTCGACCGGCCAGACCCCGCCGTGGAGCTGGCGCCCGTCACACTGACCGCGGCGGGCCGTAGCGCTCTCGTCGGGTAGGTCACTCCGAACCGGGTTGCGAGTTCTCCGGGGGTCGGGTACATGCTTGCATTCGACAACTTGTTGTCTTCCGCATGCAGAATCCGAGGTAGCCAACGTGCTCCCCGACGACGAGCTTCGAGTCGCTGAGGACCAGCCCTTTCAGCGCGTTGGGCGGCGGCCCGGCGGGCGCGCACGGAGCTGACAGCGCTCACCGCGCAGCTCGACGACGCGGCCGAGGAGCTCGTGGCCCAGGGACTGAGCCCGCGTCAGGTGCAGGATCTGCTGGGGCTCACCGAGGACGAGAGCCCGCCGGCCGTCCCCTGAGCGAACGAGTCAGTGCACGGGGGGCTCGTCGCCCTCGGCGGCCTCAGCGGCCTCGTGCTCCTCGGCGCGCCTCCACGACGCCTTGATCTCCCGCTCGGCGTCGGCGCGGCCCACCCACGTGGCGCCCTCGACGCTCTTGCCCGGCTCCAGCTCCTTGTAGATCTCGAAGAAGTGCTGGATCTCCTGGCGGTCGAACTCGGCGAGGTGGTGGATGTCGCGCAGGTGCTCCTGCCGGGGGTCGGCGGACGGTACGCAGAGGACCTTGTCGTCGCCGCCCGCCTCGTCCTTCATCCGGAACATGCCGATCGCACGGCACAGGATGATGCAGCCCGGGAACGTCGGCTCCCGAACGAGGACGAGCGCGTCGAGCGGGTCGCCGTCCTCGCCGAGGCTGTCGTCGATGAACCCGTAGTCGGCGGGGTACTGGGTGGCCGTGAACAGCGTGCGGTCCAGACGGATGCGACCGGACTTGTGGTCCACCTCGTACTTGTTCCGGCCACCTTTCGGAATCTCGATGGTGACGTCGAAGTCCACTGGGGTGCTCTCCTGAGGTTCGGGAACGTGCGGAGGTGAAGGGCGGGCCGATCGGGCGCCCGCACCTGCCCCTCTAGTGTGGGGGACCGCCCCTCGGTCTCCACGACCGGCCGGACACGGGAGTTGCTCATCTCACGGCCCCGGGTCACGGGGGAGCGGACGAGGAGGTTCTTCCGTGGGTTTCGGGCAGCGAATCGGCGACACGCTGCGGGTGCCCGGTCGCGGACTGCGACGCGGCGCCACCGTGGGCACCGTGCTGGTGCTGGCGGCTACCGTCGGCGGCACGGTGTCGTTGACCGCGCCGTCGCTGGTGGTGAACCTGGGCCTGACGCAGTCGGCGCCCGCCGCGGCGCCCGCCGTACCCGTCCCCGTCCTCGGGCCGTTGCCCGCGTCCGCTCCGCTGCCCACCGGGCCCGGACTCGCCGCGGCCCTCGACGCGTCCGCCGAGGAGATGCCCGGCGAGTTCACCGGCGTCGTCGTCGACCCGGCCTCGGGCGAGGTCCTGTGGGCACGATCGGCCGAGGAGCCGATGATCCCCGGATCCACGGCCAAGATCCTCACCGCGGCGGCCGCGCTGCTCACGCTCGACCCCACGGGTGGTTTCGTCACCCGCGTCGTGGCGGGCGCCGAACCGGGCACCGTGGTACTGGTGGGGGGCGGCGACCCCACGCTGACCGCTCTGCCCGAGGGGGAGGAGAGCGTCTACCCCGAGGCCACCCGGCTCGTCGAGCTGGCCGCCGAGGTGCGTGCGGCGGCACCGGGCCCCGTCGAGCGGGTCGTCGTCGACACCACACGCTGGGAGGGCCCCGGGCTGGCCCCGAGCTGGGACCCCGCCGACGTCGCCGCAGGCTACGTTGCGCCGATCGTGCCGTTGATGCTCGACGGCGGTCGCGCCGACCCGACACTGCAGGACGGGCCGCGGGTCGCCGACCCCGCCGCCGCGGCCGGCGCCGCGCTGGCCGAGCTGCTCGACGCCGAGGCGGTCGGCGAGGGCACGGCTCCGCCCGACGCGGAGCGTCTCGGCGCGGTGACCTCGGCGCCGTTCACGCAGCTGGTGGAGCACATGATGCGCAGCTCGGACAACGTGCTGGCCGAGGCGCTGGCCCGCGAGGTCGCTCTCGTCCGGGGCGGGGAGCCGACGTTCGCCGGCGCCGCCGCCGAGACCCTCGCCGCCCTCAGGCAGGCCGGTTTCGACCCGTCCGGCGCGGTACTCGTCGACGGCAGCGGCCTGTCCCGGGAGGACGTCGTGCCCGCGCGGCTGCTGGGGACGCTGCTGGGCGCCGCGGCCGCCCCGGCCGTCGGCACCGAGTTCCTGCGCCCGATCGTCTCCGGGCTCCCCGTGGCCGGTGGCCTCGGCACCCTCGACGACCGGTTCGACGTCGACGGGGTCTCCGCCGACGGGCGCGGCGCCGTGCGGGCCAAGACCGGCACGTTGACGAACGTCAGCAGCCTCGCGGGAGTGGTCACCGACGCCGACGGGCGGCTGCTGGTGTTCGCGTTCATGTCGAACGGCGCCTCCCCCGCGCAGGTGCGTCCGCGGCTGGACGCGATGGCCGCCGACCTCAGCGCCTGCGGCTGCCGCTGAAGGAGCCCGAGAGGAGCCCGGCGGTCGCCGGCTCGGGCGGATCGACGCGGCGGTGCGTAGCGTGGAGGCGGTGCGACAGACGATCGAGGACACCCGGCCGGTCGACGAGCGCGGCCTGCCCGTGGACTGGACGCTCGCCGCCCGCACCGCGGCGCGGCTGACGGCCACCGGACCGGCCGCCACCCGTGCCGAGGCCACCGAGCTGGTGGCGCGGCTGCGGTCCGACGCCGCCGTCGCCGAGGGCCACGTCCGCGACGTCACCGGTCTCGGCCTCGGGCTCCCGCTGCTGCCCGCCGACGTGGTCGACCGCCCCGCGTGGGCGGCCGCCGCCGTCGACGGGATGCGTTCGCTCACCGCGGGCGCGCAGCTGCCCGCCACCCCGCGCCTGGCTCGCGCCGTCACCGCCCGCACCGCGGGCCTGCAGATCGGCGGGGTGCTCGCCTACCTCGGCGGGCGGGTGCTGGGCCAGTACGACCCCTTCGGTGGTGCCGACGGCGCCGGGCGGCTGCTGCTCGTCGCCCCCAACGTGCACGCGGCGCACCTGGCGCTCGACGTGCCGTCGGACGACTTCGGGCTGTGGGTGTGCCTGCACGAGGCCACGCACCGGCTGCAGTTCACCGCCGTGCCCTGGCTCCGCGACTACTTCGCCGAGCAGGTGGGGCTGCTGCTGTCGCTGACCGACAGCCACGGCGGGCTGGCCGAACGGCTGCCCGACGCACTGCGGGCGCTGCGCGACTCCCGCGGCGACGCGCTCGCACTCGTCGCGCTGCTCCAGGGCCCGGAGCAGCGCGCGGTGCTCGACCGGCTGCTCGCCCTCACCACGCTGCTGGAGGGCCACGCCGACCACGTCATGGACGCGGCGGGCCCCGGGGTCGTGCCGTCCCTCGCCACCATCCGCACGCCCTTCCCCGCGCGGCGGCGCGGCGGCGGCCTGATCGACCGCATCCTGCGTGCCCTGCTCGGTGTGGAGGCGAAGGTCAAACAGTACGCCGTCGGCTCGGCGTTCACCCGCCACGTCGTACTGGCCGCGGGGATGGACGGCTTCAACCGGGTCTGGACCGGCCCCGACACCATCCCCACCCGCGCCGAGCTCGACGACCCCGGAGCCTGGCTCACCCGCGTCTCCCCCTGAGGGCCGCCGACCGGCCGTGGGAGTGTGTGCCGATGGGCGTCGGACGGGCCGGGGCGGTCGTCGCCGAGGTGCGGCGGGCGGTGCGGTCCGCGTTGGCCGCGCTTCCTGCCCCGCACCGCGACGCGCCGGTGCTCGTGGCCTGTTCCGGAGGGGCGGACTCGCTCGCCCTCGCCGCCGCCGCGCTGGCCCTGCGCGACGAGGTGCACGCGGCGGTCGTCGACCACGGGTTGCAGGACGGCTCCGCGGAGCGCGCCGCCGCCACCGCC
>JAKDLE010000194.1 GCA_030453005.1 Pseudonocardia sp.
CGCCCGATCTGCCCACCCACGGGGCTGGATGGTGAGTTCGCTGGCTGCCTGCCCGTTTGCGGGCAGGCGTTTGGAGTTCTGCGCGGAAACCGGCAGTATCTGCTCGTGCCCGCCGGTCCGTACGACGACCTCGTCGCCCACCTCGTGCGCAGCACTCCGCTGAGCGGGAACGAGGCGGCGCGGGTGGTGGCCGAGGTGCTGAGCTACTTCGCCGAGCCGGTGGACACGTTCGTCCGCCGCAGGCACTCCGAGCTCCAGGCGCGCGGGCTGCGCAACGACCAGATCTTCGCGACGCTGCCCGGCGAGCTGGCCACGCGGCGGGTCGCCCCGCCCGCGCTGTCGGCTCGGCAGCTGCGCCGCATCGTCTACGGCTAGGAGAACCCCATGTGCGGCATCGTCGGCTACGTCGGCCCGCAGGACGCGGCCCCGATCCTCATCGAGGGTCTCGGCAGGCTGGAGTACCGCGGCTACGACTCCGCAGGCCTCGCGATCACCACGCGGTCGGGCCTGAAGGTGCGCAAGGTCAGCGGGCGGGTCGCGGCGCTGTCCGCGGACCTGCCCGCCCGCTTCAAGGGCGCTCCCGGCATCGGCCACACCCGCTGGGCGACCCACGGGGGCCCGACGCCGGAGAACGCCCACCCGCACACCGACGCGAGCGGCCGGATCGCGGTGGTGCACAACGGCATCATCGAGAACGCCGAGGACCTGCGCGCCAAGCTGGTCGCCGAGGGCGTCGAGTTCGTGAGCCAGACCGACACCGAGTGCGTGGCCCACCTCGTCGCCGGGGCCTTCACGGCAGGCGCGGCCGACCTGGAGCAGGCCGTGCGCTCGGCGCTGCGGCAGGTCGTGGGCGCCTACGGCCTGGCCGTGATCGACGCCGAGCACCCCGACCGGATCGTCGTCGCCCGCAACGGCAGCCCGGTGCTGCTCGGCGTCGGCGAGAAGGAGATGTTCGTGGCCTCCGACGTGGCGGCGCTGGTGGGCTACACCCGCCAGGTCGTCTACCTCGACGACGGCGAGCTGGCCACGATCACCGCGGGCGGCTACCGCACCTTCACCCTCGACGACACCTCCACGGCCAAGAGCCCGTCGGTGATCGACTGGGACGTCGTCGGCGCGGAGATAGGCGACCACGCGCACTTCCTGATCAAGGAGATCGGGGAGCAGCCGGTCACGGTGCAGCGGGCGCTGGCGGGTCGGCTCGACGAGCGCTTCTCCACCGCGCACCTGGGTGGGCTCAACCTCACCGTGCGCGAGGCGCGCGAGATCCGCCGCGTCAAGATCCTCGGCTGCGGCAGCGCCTGCTACGCGGGCGACCTCGGCGCGCAGCTCATCGAGGACCTCGCCCGGATGCCCGCCACGAGCGAGCCCGCGAGCGAGTTCCGCTACCGCAACCCCGTCGTCGAGCCGGACACGCTCTACGTGGCCGTGAGCCAGTCCGGCGAGACCGTCGACACCCTCGCCGCGGTGCAGGAGCTGCAGCGCAAGGGTGGGCGCGTCATCGGCATCATCAACGTCGTCGGCTCGACCATCGCCCGCCAGGTCGACGGCGGCATCTACCTGCACGCCGGGGCGGAGATGTCGGTGGCGGCCACCAAGTCGTTCACCTCCACGGTGACGGCGTTCGCGCTGCTCGCGCTGCACCTGGGCCGTATCCGCGACCTCTCGCCCACCGAGGGCGCCCGGGTCATCGACGGGCTCACGAGGCTGCCCGAGCAGATCGAGGAGATCTTGAAACTCGATGACGAGATCGCCGAGGTGGCCCGCGAGCTGGCTCCGCACCCGAGCATGCTGTTCGTCGGCAGGCGCCGCGGCTGGCCGGTGGCCCGGGAGGGTGCGCAGAAGCTCAAGGAGATCTCCTACATCCACGCGGAGGCCTACCCGTCCGCGGAGCTCAAGCACGGCCCGCTCGCGCTGATCAGCCCGGAGATGCCGACGATCGCGATCGTCCCCGACGACGACCTGCTCGACAAGAACACCTCGACGCTCTCGGAGATCAAGGCCCGCAGCGGCCCGGTGATCGCGCTGGCCCACCGGCAGCTGCCCACCGAGCTGGCCGACCGCACGCTCGTGATCCCGCGCAACGAGCCCGAGCTCGACCCGATCCTGCTCTCGATCCCGCTGCAGCTGCTCGCCTACCACGCGGCCGTGGCGCTGGGCCGTGACGTCGACAAGCCGCGGAACCTGGCCAAGAGCGTGACCGTGGAGTAGTCCAGGATGCGGGCATGCTCGACTCGACCGTCGCCACCCTGCTCGCCCGCACCGCCCGCGCCCAGCGCGCCGGCCGCGTCCCGTCGCTGGTCGCGGGCGTCGTGCGGGCCGGGGAGCTGGTGTGGTCGACCGGCCGGGGTGCGGTCGACGAGCCGCACCGCGACGTGCAGTACCGGCTCGGCTCGATCAGCAAGACGGTCACGGCGATCACCGTGCTGCGGCTGCGCGACGAGGGCCGCCTCGACCTCGACGACGCGCTCGAGCAGCACCTGCCCGGCACCCCGTTGGGCGACCGCACGCTCGGCCAGCTGCTCAGCCACCTCGCGGGCGCGGGATCGGAGAGCCCCGGCCGGTGGTGGGAGCGCGCGCCGGGCACCACGCTGGACGGGTTGGGCCTGTCCGACGCCGACGTGGTGCTGCCCGCCGCGCGCCGCTTCCACTACTCCAACCTCGGCTTCGGGCTGCTCGGTGAGGTCGTGGCCCGGGTGCGCGGCCGCGCCTGGGTGGAGGTCGCCCGCGACGAGGTGCTGCTCCCGCTCGCCATGACCCGGACGACGACGCGCCCGTCCGGTCGCGCCGCGCAGGGCTACGCCGTGCACCCGTGGGCGGAGGTCGTGCAGATCGAGCCCGAGCACGACGCCGAGGTGATGGCGCCCGCGGGGCAGCTGTGGGCCACCGCCGAGGACCTGGCGCGTCTGGGGGCGTTCCTGCTCGGCGACACCGGCGACGTGCTCGCTCCCGCCACCGTCGAGGAGATGACGGTGCCCGCGGGTGTCGACCCGTCCGCACCCGGCTGGTCCTCCTACGGCCTCGGCGTGCAGGTGCAGCGCACGACGGAGGGAACCGTCCTCATCGGACACGGCGGCTCCATGCCCGGTTTCCTCGCCGGCCTGTGGGTCGACCGGGAGGAGGGCACCGCGGCGTTGGCGCTGGGCAACACCACCTCCGGGCTCGACGGCGGGCTGCCCGCCGGTCTGCTCGCCGACCTGCGCGCGGCCGAGCCGCGGATCGTCGACGCCTGGGCGCCCACGCCGTCACCGGTACCGCTGGAGCTGCTCGGACCCTGGTACTGGGGGCCGAGCCCGTACGTCCTGCGGGCCGTGCCGGGCGGGCTGCTGCACCTCGGCGGGCTCGGCAGGCCGGGGCGCAGCAGCCGGTTCCGTCCCGCGGGGGACGGCACGTGGGTCGGGCTCGACGGCTACTTCGCGGGCGAGACGCTGCGGCTGGACCCGGTGGCGCTGAACCTCGCGACGTTCGTGTTCACCCGCACGCCCTACGACCCGGCGGCTCCGGTGCCCGGCGGGGTGCATGACGCGGGCTGGCGCTGACCCCCGCCGAGTTTGCCGATTCCCCCGCCGAGTTTGCCGATCGACCGGCCTACCCGTCGTCGAGCAGCCACTCCCGTCGGGCCGTGATCTCCGGGCGGCGGCGGTCGTGCGGGGGCAGGAGATCGGTGAGCACGTCGTGCACCTCCAGGTCGTCACGGCCCAGCGGGTGGGCGGCGAGCTCCACGAGCAGCTCGACGTCCTCGGCGTCGAGGACGGCGCGGCGTAGGCCGACCTCCAGCTGGTCGCGCAGCTCCCGGATCTCCGGCGCGTCCGAGCGCGGGAGCAACGGGCCGGTGCAGGCGCGTAGCGCGTCGGCGACCTGGCCGGCGCGCAGCGCGAGCCGTACGGCGTCGAAGTCGGTGTCGACGGCCGCGTCGAGCCGGTACGGACGGGTGCGCAGGACGTCGGCGCCGATCAGCCCGCGCAGCCGCAGGATCTCGCCGCGCACCGTGGTGGGGTTGCCGTCGTCGCCGTAGAGCAGCAGCGCGAGGGGCTCGGCGCTGAGGCCGTCCGGATGCAGCGCGAGCGCGGTGAGGATCTCCGCCGGACGCAGGGTGATCTTGACGGACCGGCCGTTGAGCACGATCCTCGGCGCGGCCTCGCCCATGAACCGGAGCGACAGTGCGCTGCGTCTGCTCGTCGTGCGCGTGGCGCGGGGCGCGCGGAGCAGGTAGCCCTCGGCGAGCGGCTCGACCACCATCTCGCGGCCGTCGTCGAGGCGGATCCGGTCGGAGCCTGCGGGCAGGGCCACCCGCATCGGCCAGCTGCCGTAGGGCTCGCCCGCGATGATCCGCCCGGTCGGGGTGGCGAGGGCGCCCGCCTGGCCGTGGAGGCTCGTCAGGTGCGGCATGTTGCGCACCCGCAGCCGTTCGTCGGCGATCGCGAGGCGCACCCGCAGCTGGTTCTCGGCGAGCTGCGCGGTGGCCGAGACGAGCTGCACCATCGCCGGGTGCACGGTGTGCAGCGGCCCGGAGATGTCGATGGCGCCCAGGATCGTGCCGGTGTCGGGGTCGTGCACAGGAGCCGCCGCGCACGTCCAGGCGTGGCAGGTGCGCACCAGGTGCTCGGCGGAGTGGATCTGCACCGGCGCGTCGACGGCCAGCGTGGTGCCCATCGCGTTGGTGCCGATGGCGTCCTCGCTCCAGCGCATGCCCGGGGACAGGCCGACGGAGTCGGCGGGGTGCAGGAGCCGGACGGCGCCCTCGCGCCAGAGGATCGTGCCGTCGGCGTCGGTGACGAGCATGACGTGCATGGCCTCGTCGGCGATGCTGACCAGCGTGCTGCGCAGCAGCGGCATGACCTCGTTGAGCGGGTGCATGATGCGCAGGTCGGGAAGCTCGGTCTCCGGCACGACCACCGGCGGCGTGCGCCGGTCGGGGTCGACGTGTGCGGCGAGGCTGCGCTCCCAGCTCGCCGACACGAGCGACCGCGGCGGCAGCCCGCCGGACTCGCCGCTCAGGACGGACTCGTAGATCCCGTGGAGCATGTGGGCATGCTGGACCGGGTCGTGCACGGCCTCGCCGTGCATGTCGCGCGTTGTCATTCGCACTCCGAGCGTCATCGCCGGCGGGACATGCACCCCCGGAAGGACATGCACCCCCGGAAGGACATGCCACTCAGACATCATCACCCAGGTCTGCGATCCGGGGCAAGGCGGCCCTGGTTGCGCGTGCAACGTGAAGGCAACGTGGCTCCACCTAACGTCGCCGCCAGACCGCGCAGGTCAGTGATGCGCGATATGCCTACCGCCCAGGGAGGTTGCTCCGTGACGACCGATGCCGTGCTCGATCCCGACGTGACCACAGTCGACCGTGCGGCGCTCGGCCGCAGGGCCGGTGCGCCGGAACGCGTCCTCGGGACGGCCGACCGTCCGGTCGTCCGTCGGACCGCCCGCCTGCTGATTGTGGACGGGGAGGCGATCGTCCGCTTCGGGCTGCGCCAGCTCGTCGCACCCGATCCGGGCCTCGCGGTGATCGGTGAGGCCGCATCGCCGCGCGACGCGCTGGTGATCGCCGACCGATGTCCCCCCGACCTGGTGATCCTCGACGTCGATCTGGGCCGCGGCGACTCCGCGGGCGTCGAGCTGGCGCGGATGCTGCTGGAACGCCACCGGGCCGCGCGGTTACTCGTGCTCACCGGCTGCCGCGACCGCGAGGTCATGCTCCGCACCGTGCGCCTGGGTGTGCACGGCTATCTGCGCAAGGGCGCGGAGACCGCCGACATCCTGCGTGCCGTGCACGCCCTGCTGCGCGGCGAGAGCGTGTTCGACTCCCGTGGTGCCGCGGCAGGCTCCGACGTGCTGCGCGAGGAGGACCGCCCCGCCGTCCGCTCACTCGGCGGCGCGATGCTCACCGACCGCGAGAACCAGGTGCTGCGGCTGCTCGCCGTCGGGATGTCCAACCGCGAGATCGGTGTGCGCCTGCTGATCAGCGAGGCGACGGTGAAGTTCCACGTGCGCAACCTGCGCGACAAGCTGGAGGTCCGCCGCCGCACGGAGATCGTCTACACGGCGACGCGGCAGGGCATCGTCTGACGGGGTGGTCGTCGCGGCGGCCGTCGCTGCGTGGACGCGGCCTCGCTGCCTGCGTCATCACGCAGCGCGCGTCCGGCCGTGTAGCGCGC
>JAKDLE010000195.1 GCA_030453005.1 Pseudonocardia sp.
AGGGTCTGGAGTTCGCCGACTACTCCTTCGAGGAACATTTCGGCAGGCAAATCGCTTCCTACCCGCCGCGTGCGGTGCTGTGGGACTACACCAAGGGCCGCGTCGAGAAGGCCGGTGTTCGTGATCTCGTCCGCTTCAACACCGCCGTCCGCCGGGTCACCTGGGACGAGGAGACCGAGCTCTTCACGGTGATCGCGCTCGACCTCGTGGCCGACACCGAGAGTACGGAGACCTTCGACCACGTGATCGTCGCGTCCGGCCACTTCTCGGTGCCGAACGCACCCGAGTTTCCGGGCTTCGACACCTTCAACGGCCGCATCCTGCACGCCCACGACTTCCGCGACGCCCGGGAGTTCATCGACAAGGACCTGCTGCTCATCGGCACGTCGTACTCGGCCGAGGACATCGGCTCGCAGTGCTGGAAGTACGGCGCCAGGTCGATCACCGTCTCCCACCGCACCTCTCCGATGGGCTTCGCGTGGCCCGAGAACTGGAAGGAGGTGCCGCTGCTGAAGAAGGTCGATGGCAACACCGCGACCTTCGCCGACGGCAGCGTCGCGCGGGTGGACGCGATCATCCTGTGCACGGGATACCAGCACCACTTCCCGTTCCTGCCCGACGACCTGCGGCTCAAGACCGCCAACCGGCTGGCGACCGCCGACCTCTTCAAGGGCGTGGTCTGGGTACGCAACCCGAAGATGTTCTACCTCGGCATGCAGGACCAGTGGTACACGTTCAACATGTTCGACGCGCAGGCGTGGTACGTGCGCGACATCATCGCAGGCAGGATCCAGGTGCCCGACTCGCTCGAGAAGCGACTGGAGGACGTGACCGCGCGGGTCGTGGCCGAGGACGCCCTGTCAGACGACTACGCGGCGATCGCCTACCAGGGCGCGTACATCCAGGAACTGGTCGACGAGACCGACTATCCGTCGTTCGACATCGAGGGCTCCAACCAGGCGTTCTATGCGTGGAAGAAGCACAAGAAGGAAGGCATCATGACATTCCGCGACCATTGCTACCGGAGCGTGATGACCGGCTCGATGGCGCCGACCCATCACACGCCCTGGAAGGACGAGCTCGAGGACAGCCTGGAGAGCTATCTCAGAACCTGACCGTGACCGGGGCGGGCGCGCCGAACGGGACGTTAGGGTTCTCGCGGAAGATTGACAAAGCACTGACGTCCCGTTCGCTGGCGCGGGACCGCAAGCCCCCGGAAACAGGTCTCGGCGGAAGCAGGTCTCGGCGCAGCAAGTGCCGCTTGCCGGACCCCATTCATCTCTCACCTCGCTCGTGTCTCACGAGAGCTGTGCGAGACAATTGGCGTGCATTCTTCTGAGTTGCGGTACGCATTCTCGGAATCACCCCATCGGGTATCCTGCAGGAGCTTTGTGTCGGCGCCCAGGAAGCCACATAATCGAGATGTTCGGCGATCTGAAGCTGGCACTACCCCAATGTGAGGCGAGAAAATGCAGAACAAGATGACGCGCGCACTGATCGTCGGAGCGGCAGCCCTCGGACTGGTCGTGGCGGGGGCCGGCGTGGCGAACGCCGCCGACCCGACCTGCCTGGTGGAGAGCCTCAGCGGCGCAACGGCTGACCCGGTCGGCGCGTTCGCAGGGGTCGTGGCCGACCCGGTTGGTGCCCTCGAGGCCGACCTGGCGTGCGCCCAGGAGGTGATCGGCGGCTGACGTCGCCGCCACCGGCTAGCGAGCGCGTCGAAGAACTCGGGCCTGCTAGAAGGCCGACGCCAGCGCGGCCGCGCGCTCGGTGAGTGGCTCGATCGCGGCGCGCATGGCCCGAGGGGTGAACCGGCCCGCGGGCCCCTGCACGCCGAGCACGGCGATCAGCGCGCCGGTGGCGTCGACTACCGGCACTGCGACCGCGTTCAGGTCGTCCTCACGCTCGCCCACGGCCTGTGCCCAGCCGCGCTCGCGTACCTTCTCGATCTCGCGGTGCAGGGTCGGCCGATCCGTCATGGTCCGTTCCGTGTAGCGAGTCAGCTCGCCGTCGGGCAGCGATCCGCCCCACGCCAGGAGGACCTTCCCCGCAGCGGTCGCGTGGGCCACGCTGTTGCGGCCGACCTGCGCGACGCTGCGCACCGACTGCGTGCTCGCCACGAAGTCGATCGTGAGGACCTCGTGCGCGCCGGGCACGGAGAGCGTCGTCGTCTCGCCGGTGATCGCGGTGATGTCCTCGAGGAGCGGCCGTGCGAGGACGCGCACGTCCAGGCCCTCCCGGGCCGCACCGGCGAGCTGCAGGATCCGGATGCCGAGCCGGTAGCGACCGGTGGACGGCACATGCTGGACGAGGCCGGCTCCGGTCAGCGTGGACAGCAGGCGGGAGATGCTGCTGACGTTCACCCCGGTGCGCCGGGCGATCTCGTTCGTACCGAGTTCGGTGCGGGCCTCGGCGAGGGCGTCGAGCACGTCGATCGCGCGCTGGACGGATCCGACCTGGCGAGCGGCTGGTCTACCGGTGCGGGCCATAGTATCGTCGTCCGTACATGTGGAGATGGTGTTGCCGCAGTGGAAATTACAGGCGGCCGTCCGGGAAGGGACGCGATCATCATGATGCCAGGCCCGCTCCCGGGTCCGTCCGTCTCCCGGGTCGACACACTGGTCCGTCCACAACTCGAGGTGAGTACGACATGACGCAGCACGCCCGTTACGTGATCATCGGCGCCGGGATCCACGGCCTGTCCACCGCGTGGAACCTGGCAAGGCGCCTGCGTGCGAGCGGGCGTGGCGACGGCGGCGACGTCCTCGTGATCGACAAGACGGGGATCGCCGCGGGGGCCTCGGGGGTCGCCTGCGGCGTCGTCCGCAACAACTACTTCCAGCCCGCGATGCGCGAGCTGATGGCGCACTCGGTCGGCGTCTGGGAGTCCGACCCGGAGGCGTTCGCCTACCACGGCGTGGGGTACGTCCAGATCGCGCCCGAGGCGATGCGCGCCGACGTCGAGCAGATCCACGCCGAGCAGCGGGCCATCGGCTACGCCTCGGAGCTGATCGTCGGCGAGGCCGAGTGCCGCGCCTACCTGACCGAGATGTTCGACGACTGGCAGGCGCCGGGCATCTCGGCCGTGCTCCACGAGAAGCGCGGCGGGTACGCGAACAACGTGGCCTCGATGAAGGGGCTGGGGGCCAAGGCGGAGGCCGAGGGCGTCACGATCCGCACCGGCGTGCGGGTCACCGGGCTGCGCCACGACGGCGGCGCCGTCACCGCCGTGCAGACCGACCAGGGCGACATCGGCTGCGACGAGCTCGTCGTCGCGGTCGGGCCGTGGATCCGCGACGTCTGGGCGATGCTCGACCTCCCCGGCTCGATCCCCGTCACGAGCCCGGACGGCACGGTGCACCCGGACCGGCCGATGTGGACCTACTGGGCGCTGCAGGAGGGCACCCTCGAGGTCGACCCCCGGGACTTCATGGACAACCGCGGTCAGCTGCCGCCGGTGTTGCACGTCGACTCGGATCAACCGCTGTACGACGACACCGACGGCAGCCTGATCACCGACGAGCTGTGGGGGATCTACTACAAGCCCGACTTCTCGTTCGGTGGTGTGCAGGGGGGCGCCGCCCCGGTGCCGGTGCCGCGACCCGCGGCGGACGTGGCCGTCGACCCGTACGGCACCGAGAGCCCGGAGTTCACGGTCGGGGACGACTTCGTCAGGATGTGGACGTCGGCGCTGGCGCACTGCCACAAGCGGTTCGAGGGCAAGCGGCGGCTCTACCGCCGCGAGCCCTCCGGAGGCATCGGCGCGTTCACCCCGGACAGCTTCCCGGTCTTCGACGTCTTCCGGCAGAACGCCTACGTGATCGCCGACGCCAACCACGGCTACAAGATGCTGGGCGTGGGCGAGCTGGTCGCGCGCGAGCTCCTCGGGGAGCCGAGCGCGTTGCTGGAGCCGTTCCGGTTCTCCCGCTACGAGACCGGCCGCCTGCACCCCACGAGCAACTCGCCGTTCCCCTGGAGCTGAGACGGATGCGCGTGCTGTTCGTGCAGCATCAGGACGACTGCCCGCCGGGGCTGGTCGGGGAGCGGCTCGCCGAGCTGGGCGCCACGCTCGAGGTGGTCCGGGCGCAGTCGCCCCGGATGCCGGACCCCGCCGGGTTCCAGCTCGTCGTGCCACTCGGCTCGGACGACTCCGCCGCCGACGAGTCGGTGGCCTACCTGCGCCCGGAGTGGGACCTGCTGGAACGGGCGGTGGCGGCCCGGGTCCCGGTGTTCGGTATCTGCTTCGGGGCCCAGCTGCTGTGCCGGGTGCTCGGCGGCCGGGTGCGCCCGATGGCCCGTCCGGAGATCGGGTGGCGGACGGTGGACACCGACGACCCCGACTCCGTCGCGCCCGGCCCATGGATGATCTGGCACCTCGACGCGATGGAGCCGGACCCGGGCAGCCACGAGATCGCCCGCACCCCCGACGCCGTCCAGGCCTTCGTCCACGGCCCGCACCTCGGCGTGCAGTTCCATCCGGAGGCGACGGTCCCGAGCGTTGCGGTGTGGGCCGACCACTACCGCGACGCGCTCGATCGGCTCGGCATGGACCCGGCCCTCGTGGTGGCCGAGAGCCGCGAGCAGATCACCGCTGCGCGCCGCCGGGCCGCGGTGCTGGTCGACCACGTCCTGGCGCGGGCCGGAATCGACGGTGTGCACGACGCCGTCACGGGCTGAGCCGGGCGATGACGAGGATCTCATGTTCAGGCGAGCAGAGGGGACAGCCGCTCGGCGTGCTCGCGCAGCAGCTCGACGAGCTCGGTGTTGGGCTCGGCGACGCGGTGCGGCGGACCGGCCAGCGCGAGCCCGGCGACCAGGAGCCCGTCGGGGCCGCGGACCGGCACGGCCAGGCAGCCGCGGTCGGCGCGGAGCTCACCGCACTGCCGGGCCAGCTCCGCGGCGGTGATCGCGGCGAGCTGCCGGTCGAGCCCGGCGGCGTCGACGACCGTGTGCTCGGTGAACCGCCGCAGGTCGCGCGACACCGCACGCCAGTCGGGCTGCTCGGCGAGCAGCAGCTTGCCCAGGGCGGAGGCGTGCGGGTAGCGCGACAGCAGGACGTGCTCCGAGGGCGGGTGGTCGGGGTCGGGGTCGACGAGCACGACCTGCCCGGTGGCGAACGACGCGAGGTGCACGCCCCAGCGCACCATCCCGCGCAGGTGCTCGACGACGGCGCGGGCCGCGGTGGACGGCACCGGTGCGACGGGTAGGGCGAGGCGGGCGGCGCGCCTGCCGAGGGCGAACCCCCGCAGGTCGGGCAGGCGGACGAGGTACTCCTCGCCGACGAGTAGGTTGAGCAGTCGGTACGTGGTGGCCTGCGGCAGCTTCAGCGCGGCGGAGATCTCCTTGGCGGACACCCCGGGCCCGACGGCGACGACCTCCTCGAGCACGGCCAGCGCGCTGCGGACGGCCCGGGGCTGCCGCCCCGACAGCGGCAGCGGGTCGAGGCTCGTCACGGAAGCCGTCCGAGGTGCACGTCGGCGAC
Organism: Pseudonocardia sp.; assembly: GCA_030453005.1. Lineage (GTDB taxonomy): Bacteria > Actinomycetota > Actinomycetes > Mycobacteriales > Pseudonocardiaceae > Pseudonocardia. The sequence goes on from JAKDLE010000195.1 coordinate 5,483, forward strand.
CGAGGTCTCGTCGTAGACGCCGATGGCGGCGAGCTCGGCGGGGTGGCGCCACCGCAGGTAGAGGTACCAGCCGACGGTGGCCACCGCCAGGGCGGCGAGCACCACGGGCACCGGCCCGCCCAGTGCGGAGGCGACGAACGCGCCGCACACCCCGGCGAGGGCGGGCACCGTCACCGCGGTGACGACCACCGGCGCGGCGGTGAGCTCCCCGATGCGGCGCAGGAACAGCGGAGCGGCCAGGCACACGAGCAGGTAGGCGATGAGGTAGCCGGCGGTCGCCACGGTGAGCAGCCCGCGCAGCGCCACCTGCGCGGGCACACCCGCGGCCAATAGCGCGGCCGGGACCGCGACCGCGAGGGGCAGCGCCACGGCGATCGCGATGTGCGGGGTGCGGTAGTGCGGGTGCGTCGCGCCGAGTACACGGGGGGCGATCCCGTCGCGGCCCATCGAGAACAGCACGCGGACCAGCGCGTTCGTCGTCGCCAGGGTGCACGCCACGAACGACGTGCTGATCCCGACGTCGAGCAGCACGACCATCCACGGCAGGCCCTGCGCCGCGGCCAGGGTCACCACCGGCTCGGGCTGGCCGCCCAGCCCGCCGCCGAACCCGACGACCTGGGTGTGGGCGGCGAGCAGCGACAGCAGCCCGACCAGTACG
>JAKDLE010000196.1 GCA_030453005.1 Pseudonocardia sp.
ACGGACCACGGCGATCACCGGCTGGACCGGCCTGGCTCAGACGTGCCCGACGAGCGCGGAGATCCTACTCTGGAAGACGCGGAGCAGCTCGTCGCGCTCGGCGGGGGCCAGCGACGTGGGGCGCACCTCGTCCCGCCAGCGGTAGTCCTCCAGCCAGGTGGCGACGGGCAGCGACTCCCAGCGCAGACCACCGGTGCCGACGAACGCACGCAGGGCGTCGATGCTGCGGGCGGCGTCGGACGACCCGCCCGGGCCGTGGGTGGACCGCAGGGTGGGCAGCTCGTCGGCGTACAGGTCGGACTTGGCCAGCGCCAGCACGAGCCAGCGTGGGCGGCGGTGCGCGGCGATGGCCAGCTTCAGGTGGGTCAACGTCTCGTCCAGCTCGGCCTGCTCCTGCGCCCGGTGCTGGGCCAGCAGCTCGTCGAGCGACAGCGCGGCCGTGGCGGGCTCGGCGCCGTCCTCGCGGCGGCTGCGGAACCCGTGGGCGACGACGTGCACCACGCCCACGACCGGCTCGGCGTGCAGCAGCCGGGCCAGCGAGGCGTACCGCACCCCGCCCTCACCGTGCCCGGGCACGACCCGGAACCGCACGCCCCGACCACGCCACAACGGCTGGTCGATGTGCTCCTCCTGCTCCGAGCGCGACGCCGACGGGACGTAGGCACCGCGGGCCCGACGCTGCAGGTGCTGGGCCAGCACGGTCTTGCCCGACCCGGCCGCTCCGGTCACGACGACCAGGGGGAACCGTTTGCCCCGCGCCTCGGTGACGGCCCCGAGCGCCTCGCGTCCGGCCTCAGCGGCGAGCCGGGCGAGCCCGGCCGCCGCCCCGATGACAGCTCCCCCTGGTCTGGTCACGGCCAACACCCTAGAGCGCCCGGTACAGCCCGCGCTTCGCGATGTACTGCACGACGCCGTCGGGCACCAGATACCAGACCGGGCGCCCCTCCGCGACGCGACGGCGGCAGTCGGTGGACGAGATCGCCATGGCGGGCACCTCCACGAGCGTGACGGCGCCGTCGGGCAGGTGGGCGTCCGCCAGCTCGTAGCCGGGGCGGGTGACGCCGACGAAGTGCGCGAGGTCGAACAGCTCATCGAGCTTGTGCCAGGACAGGATCGCGCCCAGCGCGTCGGCGCCGGTGATGAAGAACAGGGCGGCGTCGGGCTCGGCGGCCCGCAGGTCGCGCAGCGTGTCGACGGTGTAGGTGGGTCCGTCGCGGTCGAGGTCGACGCGGCTCACGGAGAACCGCGGGTTCGACGCCGTGGCGACGACGGTCATCAGGTAGCGCTCCTCGGCGGGGCTCACCGTGTGGCTGCCCTTCTGCCACGGCTGCCCGGTGGGGACGAACACGACCTCGTCCAGGCCGAAGCGGTCGGCCACCTCACTGGCGGCCACGAGGTGGCCGTGGTGGATCGGGTCGAACGTCCCGCCCATCACACCGATCCTGCGCTGCACCCGGGAAGAGTACCCATCAGATCAGCGCAGGTAGGCGTGCCGGAACTGCACGCTGATCCGGGGGCCCGCCGCCGCGCACTTGGGGACGGAGTGCTGCCAGGTGCGCTGGCACGACCCACCCATGACGAGCAGGTCGCCCGGCCCCGGACGGAACGCGACCGACGCGCCCCCGCCGCGCGGACGCAGCCGGAACGGGCGCGCCGCGCCGAGCGACACCAGCGCGACGACGGCCTCCGGGAGCTCCCGGGCGACGCGGTCGCCGTGCCAGGCGACGCTGTCGGCGCCGTCGCGGTAGAGGTTCGCCCCGACCTGGGTGAGCTCCACGCCGTAGCGCTGCCCGAGCCGAGACGCCATGTCGCGCAGCGGGCCCGGGGCGTCGGCGACCTGCCAGCGGTGCGTGAGCCGCGGCTCGGGGAGCACGCGGTCGTACATCCGGACCTCCCGCTGGGGACCCCAGGGGGTGTCGGCGAGCAGCCGCGCGAACAGCTCGTCGGCGCCTCGGCACCAACCGGGCAGGTGGTCGACCCAGGCGCCGTCGCCCAGCTCACGACGGCGCAGGCCGTGGAACCCGACGTCCACCTCGACGCCCGGACCGTCGAGGAGCGACGGCTGCCAGGCGAGGTCGACGTCCACCCGCCCGACCTTACCCCAGAACGAACACATGTTCGATGCCTCGCGGGCATCGCTTATCGTCGCGTTCCATGGCGCCCACCTCGCTCGTCCCCATCTGGATGGGCTCCTGGCAGCACGAGTGCTGCGGCGAGCCTTTCGCCGTGGGCGACCGCGTGCGTTGGACACTGCGCCCCGCCGACCTGGAGGTGGTCCGCGGCGGCGGCCCGACGGTCGTCGGCCGCGGCGACCTGGCCGTCGTCCTCGCACCGGGGCAGTCGCACCGGCTGGTACACCGGCAGACCGAGGAGCGCCCGCCGGGGCGCTGGTACCCGGTACCGGGCTCGGCCGAGCTGAAGGACGTGACGGAGGCCGACCGGTCGGGCGGCGGTGTCGGGTTCCTGGTGGAGCTCGCCGTACGCCTGTGAGACGACGGACGCGGCCGCCCCCCCGGGTGGGCCGCCGCCCCCGCCGTTCACCGGGCGGCCGGCGCTCACCCCCCCCGGGGCGTGGGGGGGCCCCCCCCCCGCCGTGCCCGCACCGGCCGGGCCTGCGGGGGCGCCGGTCGGAACCAGTTCGAGGGTGGCCGACAGGGTCGCCACCGCGTAGGCGATGGCGTCGGCGTTCTGGTCGAGCACCTCGACGCTGGTGTTGTCGAAGGTGTCGCACGCCTGGTGGTAGCACGGGTCGTAGGCCTCGCCCGCCGTACCGCCGTAGGTCGCCGCCTGCGCCTCGGTCTTGATCCCCTCGGCCCCGGTGAACAGCCCACCCGCGGGCACGCCCGCCGCGATGAAGGGGCCGTAGTCGGAGCGGCCGTCGAAGTCGGTGCCCTCGTAGGCCAGGCCGCGCTCGGTGTAGAACGCCTCGAACACGTCCTCGACGGCCTCCGAGCCCTCCGGCCCGGCCGGTGCGCCGACCAGGTCGGAGTCGTCGCCGTCGTAGACGAACCGGACGTAGTTCGGTGAGCCGACCATGTCGAAGTTCAGGTAGGAGCTGATGCGGTCGAGCTCCGGCGCGGGCAGGGTGCTCACGTAGTGATCCGCGCCGAGCAGGCCCAGCTCCTCCGCGCCCCACCACGCGAAGCGGATGGTCTGCTCCGGTTTCGTCTTGGCGATCTTCTTCGCGACCTCGAGGATCGCGGCGCTGCCACTGCCGTTGTCGTTGATACCGGGGCCCGCGGGCACCGAGTCGAGGTGCGCGCCGACCATGAGCACGCTGTCGGTGCGTCCGGGGACCTCGGCGAACACGTTCGTCGTGGTGCGGTCACCCGCCTCCGAGGTGGTCTCCAGCGCGACCTGCGTGCCCGCCAGCTCGGCGCCGAGAGCGAACGTGGTGCCGACCACGGGGAGGTCGACGGGGGCGCCCAGGGTGCCCTGCAGCAGCCCGTCGGCCGCCTCGTCGGCACCGGAGTTGAAGATGATCGCGCCCCCGGCACCGGCGGCGAGGGCGTTGGCCGCCTTGGTGCCGAACGTGCACGAGCCGCGCTGGATCAGGGCGATCTGTCCGGCGACCTCGGGGCCGAAGTCCGCGGCCTCGCAGCCGCTGGTCGGGCCGGGGTCGACGGGCACCGCCGTGCCCGCGACGGCGCCGCTCCCGGAGAACGTCATCGTGGCGAAGTCGGTGCCCGCCTCGTAGACGGCCGGGTTCGGGTCCGTCCGCTTCAGCGACTCGCTCAGGATCTGGAAGAACGGGAACGTGAAGTCCTGTGTGGTGACGTCGAGGCGCGCGGACTCGGCCTGCGCGACGACGTAGTCGACGGAGGCGTCGTAGCCGGGCAGGCCAGAGGCGCGGTTGCCACCATTGGCGTCGGCGATCTCCTGCAGCGCCTGCTGGTGGGCGCGCACGCCCTCGACCGTGACGCACTCCATGAGCTTCTCGGCGCTGTTGTTGGTGCGGTTGTCGCACGCGGCGGGTGCGGGGGCGGCGGGCGACGCGGCGGCCGGGGTGACGGCCAACAGTGTGCTCGCGAGTGCGGCGAGGCCGACGACGGCCACGGTCCGTGATCGACGGGCCAGGGATGTTGCGGTCATGCGGTGGGTTCCACCTTCGAGTCGCGGTGACCCGCTCCGTCACGGGTCACTCCGTCGCGTGACCCTGCCCAGCGGGGATCCGCACGTCAAGGGGTGTTCTCGCGGCATGCGCCTGTGCTAGACGGGCAGCAGCGCCTCGACGACGTCGGCCAGCTGGGCCGCGGTGCGGCACTCGTGCATGGGGATGACGTCGGCGTACCGCAATGCTGCGGAGTCGCCGCTGCCCCACTGCCTGCGGGGTTCGGGGTTGAGCCAGTGTGCGTGCCGGGCCTGCCCGACGAGCCGCCCCAGCACGGTCAGGTTGGGGTCGCGGAAGTTGGTGCGGGCGTCGCCGAGGATCAGCAGCGACGTCTTGGAGGTGACCGCCTCACCCCAGAACTCGGCGAACCCGCCCAGTGCGCTGCCGTAGTCGCTGTGGCCGTCGAACGCCACGAGCTCGGCCTCGCGCAGCACCCGCGCCATCACGTCGGACAGCTCCGCGCCCGGCTCGAACAGGTGCGTGACCTCGTCGGCCCGCTCGACGAACGCGAACACGCGCACCTTGCTGAACTGCTCCCGAAGTGCCTGCACCAGTAGCAGCGTGAAGTGGCTGAACCCCGCGACCGAGCCCGAGACGTCGCAGAGGACCACCAGCTCCGGACGGCCGGGACGGCGCGTGCGGTACGCCGGGCGCATCGGCACCCCGCCGGTGGACATCGAGCGGCGCAGCGTGCGGCGCATGTCGAGGGTGCCGCGCCTGGCGTGCTTGCGGCGCACCGCCAAGCTGCTCGCGAGCCGCCGGGCGAGCGGGTGCACGAGGCGACGCAGCGTGGTGAGCTGCTCGGCGTAGGCGGAGAGGAACTCCACCTGCTCGGCCTGCCGGGGTACCGCGTTCCTCGCCACCTGCTCGCGCCCGCGGTGCTCCGCGGTGCGGCGACGCACCTCGTCGGTGACCATCGTGCGGAACGCGGCGATGCGGTCGCGGATCTCGCGGCGCAGCACCTCGTCGGCGAACGGGCCCTCGTCGGGGTGGTCGCCGCGCAGGTCGTCGACGATCCGGGCCAGCAGCGTCTCCGGCGAGAGCATCCGCAACGCCTGGTAGGCCGACCAGCTCGGCTGCCCGCCCGCTCTCTTGCTCCCCGCCCCGGCCCCGCCGGAGGTGCCCAGCGCGTCGACGACGGCCCGGGCGAGGTCGGTCAGCGCCGCGGTGTCACCGTCCCGCAACAGGTCGGCGAGGATGTCCCGCAGGGCGTCGACGTCGACCGGGCCGTCCTCGGCGTCGTCGACGCGGGGCACCTCCACCTCGGCGCTCCCGCGTCCGAGCGCGGCCGGGAAGTACAGCTCGAACAGCGTGTCGAACACCTGCCGCTGCCCGGAGCGGCGCAGCAGCGCGGCGGCCAGGCCCTCCCGCAGGTGCTCGCGGTGCAGCAGGTCGAGCGCGCCGAGCACGCGGGCGGCGTCGACGGTCTCCCCCGGGCCGACGGCCACGCCGTGCCGCCGCATGGCCGACACGAAGTCGACCAGGTGACCGGGCAGGCCGTGCTCGGAGGCCAGGCGGGTGGTGTCCACCTGCCCATCATGCACCCGGCCGATCGAGCACACTGACCCCGACGACGAGGAGCCCGATGGACGTCGACGTGCGCACGGAGACCGTGATCCACCCGGCACAGACTAGCCTGGTCACCGTGTCCGACCTCATGGTGGCGGTGCTCGCCCTCGCCGCCGTCGGCGGTCCAGTGGCCGGGCTGACCTGGCTGGCCCGCCGGGTCCGCAGCCGCGGAGGCTCGGGCGGGTACTCCCTCATGGGGCCGTTCGACGAGCTGTGGCACCCGGCCGCGGTGGCCGCGCGCCTGGAGGTCGAGGTGTACGACGAGCGGCAGGAACCGGCACCGGCTCCCGGCGACGGCCTGTTCCCACGCCTGACGCCGTTCGCCAGCGAGGGCGCGCCGTGCAGGCGCGCGGGTGGCGTCGACGACCGTCACGACGTGTGCGAGCAGCCCCGATCAGGGTCGTGCACACCATCAGTAGCAGGATCACCATGCGGTGAGCCTGC
>JAKDLE010000197.1 GCA_030453005.1 Pseudonocardia sp.
CCACGTGGCGGTGGGCCGCCGCGGCCCGTCGTGGGCCACGCCGTCGGCGGTGATCTCGGCGGTGGCGAACGTGTGGGCCGCCGCGGCGTAGGCGTCGGGGAAGAACGAGTCGAACGCGCCGATCGCGATGCGACGGAACTCGTCGAGCGGGCTCTCCCGGGCGAGGGCGCGCAGGTGGATGCCCTCGCGCACGTCGTCGAGGAAGGCCAGGTGGTCCGACCAGGCGCGGTCGAGGTGGGCCAGCACGATCCGGCGGGCGGCGTCGGCGAGCACCGCATCCCCGACGGCGTCACGTAGGGCGGCCCACCGCTCGGCACAGCGGTCCCGCAGATGGCGCACCTCGCCGCCGAGCACGCGGTCGCGGTGGGCCAGCACGACGGCGCGCTGCTCGTCGTCGACGGTGCCGTAGCGCCAGGTGGTGCGCCGGGCCTCCAGCGCGCGGCCCTCCGCGACCCGTTGGGCGTGCTCCACGGTCTCCCGCGTGCCTGCGTCGTGCAGCGGCCCGTCGGTGGGCGGAGCCGGCGCGTCGGGGACGTGGTGGGTCACCAGGTCGTCGCCCAGGCTCGTGAAGAACACCGAGGAGCCGGGGTCGCCCTGGCGTCCGGCGCGGCCGCGGAGCTGGTCGTCGAGCCTGCCGCTCTCGTAGCGCCCGCAGCCCACGACGTGCAGCCCGCCGAGCGCCGCGACCCCCGGGCCGAGCCGGATGTCGGTGCCCCGGCCCGCCATCTGGGTGGAGATCGTGACGCGGCCGCGCAGCCCGGCCTCGGCCACGATGGCCGCCTCCTCGGCGTCGTTGCGGGCGTTGAGCACGGCGCACTCGACGCCCGCGGCACCGAGCGCCGCGGCCAGCCGCTCGGAGGAGGCGACGTCCTGCGTGCCGACCAGCACGGGGCGTCCGCCTGCGTGCACCTCCGCGACGTGCGCGACGAGGGCGGACTCCTCGGCCGCGACGGTGCCGTGCAGCCGGTCGGGCTCGTCGACGCGGACGCAGGGGGCGTGGGTGGGCACCGCGCCCGCCTCGAGCCGGTAGAACTCCGCGAGCTGCTCGGCCACGGCCACCGCGGTGCCGCTCATCCCGCAGACGGTGCGGTACCGCCGGATCAGCGCCTGCACGACGATCCGGTCGAGCACCTCGCCCGTCGGGCTCGCGGCCAGCCCCTCCTTGGCCTCGACGGCGGCGTGGAGCCCGTCGGGCCAGCGCTGCAGGTGCGCCACCCGGCCGCGGGCGTCGTCGATCAGCTCCACGCGGCCGTCGCGCACCAGGTAGTCGACGTCGCGGTGCAGCAGCGCGCGGGCGTGCAGGGCGACGTGCACGCGGGTGAGGCGCTCGGCGTGCTCGGTGGTGTAGAGGTCCACACCGCCCAGGGCCCGTTCGATCCGCGCCAGGCCGCGGTCGGTGAGGTGCACGTTGCGGGCGTCGGCGTCGGCCTCGAAGTGCACGCCCTCGCGCAGGCCCGCCACGGCCGCGGTGACCGCGGGGTCACCCGCGGCCCCCTCGGCCGCGCCCGCGAGCACCAGCGGCACCCGCGCCTGGTCGATCAGCACCGAGTCGACCTCGTCGACGACGACGACGTCGGGTTCGAGGAGCACGACGTCGTCCGCGTCGGTGCACAGCCGGTCGCGCAGGACGTCGAACCCGACCTCGCTCACCGAGACGTAGGCGACGTCGCACCCGTAGGCGGCCCGGCGCTCCACGGTGTCGCTGTGCTGCCCCACCCACCCGACGGTGACGCCGAGCGCGGCGTACAGCGGGCCCATCCACTCGGCGTCGCGGCGGGCGAGGTAGTCGTTGACGGAGACGACGTGCACCCGCCTGCCCTGGCGCGCGTACCCCGCGGCGGCGAGCGCGCCGACCAGCGTCTTGCCCTCGCCGGTGGCCATCTCGACGACGTGCCCGGTGAGCAGCCCGACGACGCCGTGCAGCTGCTCGTCGAACGGACGCTGGTCCAGGGTGCGGCGGGCGGCCTCGCGGCCGAGCGCGCAGAACTCGGTGAGCTCGGGGTCGGTGAACGGGCGGCGCGGCCCGGCGTCGAGCCCACCGAGCGAGGCGACGGCGTCCTCCCGGCCCCCGGCGGCGAGGGCCAGCCGGCGCGCGCGCCGCAGGTCGGCGGTGCCGGGACGCTGCAGGAACCGCCGGACCCGGGCGCGCAGACCGTCCGTCCAGCTCGCCCGCGCCACGGACTCCACGCTACGGCCAGGTTTGGGCAGGCGGCGGGGCGGGGATGACCAGGGCGTGCTGGAGCGGATCGATGACCTGCTGTCCCGTTGGCCCGCCTATCGCCAGATGTCCGGCGGCGACCCCCTCGGACGAGGAACGGCGGCGCGCGGCCACGGGACCGTGGACGAGACCGCCCGTACCCTCGACGCCGACACCGTCACGAAGTCGGTCTGCCCGTTCTGCGCCGTGGGGTGCGGGCAGACTATCTTCGCGAAGGACGGGAGGGTCACCCACGTCGAGGGCGATCCGGACTCGCCGATCAGCCGCGGGCGGCTGTGCCCGAAGGGCTCCTCGACGCTGACGCTGCTCACCGCCCCCACCCGGCAGACGACGGTGCGCTACCGGCGCCCGTACGGCACCGAGTGGGAGGACCTCGACCTCGACACGGCCGTCGACATGATCGTCGACCGGGTGCTGGCGACGCGGGAGCAGACCTGGCAGGACGTCGACAACCTGGGCAGGCACCTGCACCGCACGATGGGGATAGCGAGCCTCGGAGGGGCGACCCTCGACAACGAGGAGAACTACCTCATGAAGAAGCTCTACACCGCGATGGGCGCGGTGCAGATCGAGAACCAGGCCCGTATTTGACACAGTTCCACCGTCCCCGGTCTGGGGACCAGCTTCGGTCGCGGCGGCGCCACGAACTACCAGCAGGACCTGGCGAACTCCGACTGCATCGTCATCCAGGGCTCCAACATGGCCGAGGCGCACCCGGTCGGGTTCCAGTGGGTGATGGAGGCCAAGAAGCGCGGGGCCACCGTCATCCACGTCGACCCGCGGTTCACCCGGACCTCGGCGGTGGCCGACCTGCACGTCCCGATCCGTGCGGGCACCGACATCGCGTTCCTCGGCGGGCTGATCCACCACGTGCTGGAGACCGGTGCGTGGTTCGAGGACTACGTGCGGGCCTACACGAACGCGCCGATGATCGTCCGCGAGGACTTCCGGGACACCGAGGACCTCGACGGCCTGTTCTCCGGGTTCGACCCCGAGACGCGCCTCTACGACGTGCGGTCGTGGCAGTACGCCGGTGGCACGGCCGAGGCGGCGGTCGGGCGGCGCGACGAGAAGCAGACGATGCCGTCGCACGAGCGGGGCCAGATCGCAGGCTCCGGCGGCGTCCCGACGACCAGCGACCCGGAACGGGACGACACGTTGGAGCACCCGCGGTGCGTGTTCCAGCTGCTCAAGCGCCACTACTCGCGCTACACCCCGGAGATGGTGCAGGAGGTGTGCGGGATTCCGCCGGAGACCTTCCGGCAGGTGGCCGACGCGCTGACCGCCAACTCGGGGCGTGAGCGCACCAGCGCGTTCGCCTACGCCGTGGGCTGGACGCACCACACCGTCGGCGTGCAGTACATCCGGGCGGCGTCGATCCTGCAGTCCCTGCTGGGCAACATCGGACGGCCCGGCGGCGGGATCATGGCGCTGCGCGGGCACGCCAGCATCCAGGGCTCCACCGACATCCCCACGCTGTTCGACCTGCTGCCCGGCTACATTCCCATGCCCAACGCCCACCGCGAGCAGACCCTCGACACCTTCATCGAGGCCAACTCGGGGAACAAGGGCTTCTGGGGCGACATGGACGCCTACCTGGTGAGCCTGCTCAAGTCCTGGTTCGGAGACGCGGCCACCCCGGAGAACGACTTCTGCTTCGACGACCTGCCGCGGCTCGACGGCGACCACTCCACCTTCCACACGGTGATGGACCAGGCCGACGGCAAGGTGCCCGGCTACTTCGTGATCGGGGAGAACCCGGCGGTCGGCACGGCCAACTCGCGCATGCAGCGCCAGGGCCTCGCGAAGCTGGAGTGGCTGGTGGTCCGCGACCTGAACATGATCGAGACCGCGACGTTCTGGAAGAACGGCCCGGAGATCGCGACCGGCGAGCAGCACATGGAGGACATCGGCACCGAGGTGTTCTTCCTGCCCGCCGCGAACCACTCGGAGAAGGAGGGCACGTTCACCAACACGCAGCGGCTGCTGCAGTGGCGCCACAAGGCCGTCGAGCCGCCGGGGGACTGCCGCAGCGACCTGTGGTTCTACTTCGAACTCGGCAGACGGATCAAGGAGCGGCTCGCCGTGTCCACCGACCCCCGGGACCGTCCGCTGCAGAACCTGACCTGGGACTACCCCGTCGACGACCACGGCGAGCCGAGCGCCGACGCCGTCCTGCGCGAGATCAACGGGACCGGGCCCGACGGACGGGCCGTCAACGACTACACCGAGCTGCGCGCCGACGGATCGACGCGCTGCGGCTGCTGGATCTACTCCGGGGTGTACGCCGACGAGGTGAACCAGGCGGCGCGGCGCGTCCCCGCCTCGCCCGAGGACCCGGGCGCGCACGAGTGGGGATGGGCGTGGCCGATGAACCGCCACGTCCTCTACAACCGGGCCTCCGCCGACCCGGACGGCAAGCCGTGGAGCGAGCGCAAGAAGCTCGTCTGGTGGAACGGTGAGCGCTGGACGGGGCACGACGTCCCGGACTTCCCCCTCACCACCGCGCCCGACTACCGCGCGCCAGAGGGCGCCCGCGCCGGGCAGGCGATCAGCGGGAACGAGCCCTTCGTGATGCAGTCCGACGGGCGGGCGTGGCTGCACGCCCCGGCCGGGCTGGCCGACGCCCCGATGCCCGCGCACTACGAGCCGCAGGAGTCGCCGGTGCAGAACGCGCTCTACCCGCGCCACCGGGCCAGCCCCACCGCCCAGCTGTTCGACCGGCCCGGCAACCGCTACCACGCCGTGCCCGGCACGCCCGGCGGTGACGTCTTCCCCTACGTGTTCACCACGTTCCGCGTCACCGAGCAGCACACGGCGGGCGGCATGAGCCGGTGGACGCCGCGGATCAACGAGCTGATGCCGGAGATGTTCCTGGAGGTCTCCCCGGAGCTGGCCGCCGAGCGGGGGCTCGTCAACGCGGAGTGGGCGCACGTCGTCACCGCCCGTTCGGCCGTCGAGGGGCGGGTGCTGGTGACCCGTCGGGCCAAGCCGCTGCGGATCGGCTCGGGGGACGGCGGCGAGCGGGTGGTGCACCAGATCGGGGTGCCCTGGCACTGGGGGTCCAACGGGCTGTCCACCGGGGACGCGGCCAACGAGATGCTGTCGGTGGCGCTGGACCCGAACGTCCACATCATGGAGACCAAGGCCTCCACCTGCGACATCCGACCCGGCCGCCGCCCGCACGGGCCGGAGCTGGTGGGGTTCCTCGCCGACTACCGCCGGCGCGCCGGCCTGGAGGACTGATGGCGAACTCTCGCAGCGTCAACTCCCTATGGGGCCCACTGGCGGACCCGTCCGCCGACTCGGGCTACGACGAGGGACACCCGCCGCGCGTGGGGTTCTTCACGGACACGAGCGTGTGCATCGGCTGCAAGGCGTGCGAGGTGGCGTGCAAGGAGTGGAACTCGCTGCCCGCCGACGGGGCGGACCCCGCCGACATCGACGTGCTGGCCCTGACCGGCATGAGCTACGACAACACCGGCGGGCTGGGCGCGAGCACCTACCGGCACGTCGCGTTCATCGAGCAGGAGGTGCCCGCCCGCAGGTCCGCGCAGGTGGACCTGGGCATGCCCGGCTCCGCGCTGCCCGGCTCGGTGTCGCCGGGGGACGGGCGCGGAGAAGGGTCTGGGGGAGACGCCACCGAGGTGCGCTGGCTCATGTCGTCGGACGTGTGCAAGCACTGCACGCACGCCGCCTGCCTCGACGTCTGCCCCACCGGCGCGCTGATCCGCACCGAGCACGGCACCGTGCTGGTACAGGACGACATCTGCAACGGCTGCGGGTACTGCATCCCCGCGTGCCCGTACGGCGTGATCGACCAGCGCAAGGGAGACGGCGGGGCTTTCAAGTGCACCATGTGCCAGGACCGGCTCGGTGCCGGTCTGGCGCCCGCGTGCGCC
>JAKDLE010000198.1 GCA_030453005.1 Pseudonocardia sp.
AGGGCGTCGAGCGCGTCACGGACGAGGGCAGGGGCGCCCGCGTCCGTGCCCCGGCGCTCCGACGCCCGCGCCGCCCACCCGTCGACGGCCGCGAGCGCCGCGGGGGTGTCGAGGTCGTCGGCGAGGTGGGTGCGTAGGCGCAGCACCAGGTCGTCGGCGGCAGGGGCCGCGGTGAGCGCGGCGGCCTCGCGCCAGCGCGCGAGCCGGTCGCCCGCGTCGGCGAGCAGCGCGGCGGTCCAGGCGCGGTCGGTGCGGTAGTGCCCGGCCAGCAGGGCGACCCGGATCGCGTTCGGGTCGACGTTCTCCGACCGCAGCTTGGAGACGAACACGAGGTTGCCCCGCGACTTCGACATCTTCTCGCCGTCGAGCCCGATCATCCCGGCGTGCACGTAGTGCCGGGCGAACGGATGCACGCCGGTGAACGCCTCCGCGTGCGCCGCGCCGCACTCGTGGTGCGGGAACGCGAGGTCGGAACCGCCGCCGTTGAGGTCGATCTGCGGGCCGAGGCGGTTGAGGGCGATCGCCGAACACTCCACGTGCCAGCCCGGGCGCCCGACGCCCAGGTCAGACTCCCAGAACGGCTCGCCTTCGCGCGCCATCCGCCACAGCAGCGGGTCGAGCGGGCTGCGCTTGCCGGGGCGGTCCGGGTCGCCGCCACGCTCCCGGGACAGCCGGATCATCGTCTCGGTGTCGTAGTTCGACTCGTAGCCGAAGTGCCCCGTGACCGAGGAGTCGAAGTAGACATCGGGGAACTCCGCGTCGGGGGATTGGGCGTCCTCGACGCGGTACGCGGCGCCGGAGGCCAGCAGCTTGCCGACGAGCTCGGCGATCTCGCCCATCGCCTCGACGGCACCGACGTAGTGGCGTGGCGGGATCACCCGCAGCGCCTCCATGTCCTCCCGGAACAGCGCCGTCTCCCGCATCCCGAGCACCACCCAGTCGTCCTGGTCGCGGGCGGCGCGCTCCAGGAGCGGCTCGTCGATGTCGGTGACGTTCTGCACGTAGTGCACCTCGTGCCCGAGATCGCGCCACAGGCGGTTGACCAGGTCGAACGCCAGGTAGGTGGCGGCGTGGCCGAGGTGGGTGGCGTCGTAGGGGGTGATCCCGCAGACGTACATCAACGCCTCGCGCCCGGGCGCCGTGGGCCGGATGCGGCCGGTGGCGGTGTCGTGCAGGCGCAGGGGCGGGCCTTCACCCTGCAGGCGCGGGACGTCGACGGGAGCCCAGGTGTGCATGAGGACAACCTACGCGTCCGGGTCGGACCGCCGGGGGTGTCGTGCGGCTCACCACCAGTCGTGGGGGAGCCTGGCCTCGATGTCCCGGGCGTGGCGGCGGGCGCAGTCGGGGCACAGCCACCGCACCCGGCCGTCGGGGCCGTGCTCGCTCGCCCAGACCACGGCGGCGGGGCCGCACTTGGCGGCGCAGCGCAGGCAGGACGACTCCTCCGGCCGGTCGACCCGATAGACGACGTGCCACCGGTTGTCGACGGGGTTGTCGGGCTCCAGCTCCCCCTCGGCGACGCGCGCCAACCCGGCCTTCTCCAGGACCCGCCTGGACGCCGCGTTCGCCGCCGACACCGCCACGACCACACAACCGGCGTCCGGGTGCTCGCGCCAGGTGGCGTCGAGCAACGAGGCGACCATCCGCGTGCCGACCCCGCGGCCGAGGAGGTCGGGTCGGCCGATCAGGTAGTCGATCGTCATGGCGTCGTCGGGCACCGCGACGAGGGCCGCGAGCTCGTCGTACTGCTGCGGGTAGTCGGCGATGCGGCTGCGCTGGGCGAGGCCGAACGGTCGCCCGTCCAGCAGGGCCAGCAGGTCCTCGGCGGGCCCCTCGCCGCGGGCGGTGGGCCCGAAGTCGCGCTCCACCGCCTCCGGGGACGTCTCGTGGTTGCACCAGCGCGCCACGTACGGCTGCGCCAGCCAGTGCCCGAGCAGCGCGAAGTCGCCGGACACCACGGGTCGCCAGCTGATCTCGCCGTCGGGAGGCACCGCACGACCGTAGAACCGATCGCGTGCACGGGCACCCGGGATGCGGCGGTAGACCGGCGGCTCCGCCCCTATGCTGAGCCGGTGCCCGGCGAGCCCGCCGACGCCGGAGGGAGCCGGACGATGCACCCGATTCTCGATGCGAAGCGTGCCGACATCGAGGATCTGTGTCGCGCCCTGGGCATTCGGCGGTTGGACGTCTTCGGCTCCGCTGTGGCCGACGACTTCGACGTCCAGCGCAGCGATGTGGATGTTC
Organism: Pseudonocardia sp.; assembly: GCA_030453005.1. Taxonomy (GTDB): domain Bacteria; phylum Actinomycetota; class Actinomycetes; order Mycobacteriales; family Pseudonocardiaceae; genus Pseudonocardia. The sequence goes on from JAKDLE010000198.1 coordinate 2,245, forward strand.
TGGTCGAGTTCGACACCTCGGCTCCCGGTTCGCCCGACACCTACATGAAGCTCAAGTGGGGCCTCGAAGCCATACTCGGCCGTCCGGTGGACGTCGTGGTCATGACCGCGATCCGCAACCCCTACTTCCGCGCGCACGTGATGGGCACCCGTGAACCACTCTTCGCGGCGTGACCCCCGCACCTACCTCTGGGATGCGATTGAGGCGTCTTCCCACGCACTCGACTTCAGCCGCGAGCTGGACGACGACATCGTCTGGCAGGTGGTCACGGACAAGCTGCCCGCGCTCCACCGCGTTCTGCGTGCTCTCCTCGACGAGCTGGACCGGTGAGGACCGATCAGCGGCGGGTGCGGAGGTAGTCCGCCACCACCTCGGCGCCGAGGCCGTCGAGGGTCGGGGCGACGACCCGCCCGCCGCACCGCCGGGCGACACCGTCCATGAACGCGGCCAGGCGCGGGTCGTCACCGAGGACGAAGAACGTGAACGAGGCCCGCAGGCCGGTGAGCCGGTCGACCTCGGCGATCGTGGCGCGCAGCGTCTGCGGGCTCGTCGGGTAGGAGAACTCGGCGTGCCCGTCGGGCTCGAGGTGGGCCGTGGGCTCCCCGTCGGTGACGACGAGCACCACCGGCTGGGCGTCGGGGTCACGGCGCAGGTGCGCACCCGCGAGCAGCAGGGCGTGGTGCAGGTTGGTGCCCTGCTCGAAGGCGCCGTCGAGGCCGACCAGCTCGCCCAGCTCCACCGACCGGGCGTGCCTGCCGAAGGTGATCAGCTTGAGGTCGTCGCCGCGGAACCGGGTGGAGATCAGCTGGTGCAGCGCCAGCGCGGTGCGCTTCATCGGCACCCAGCGCCCGTCCTGCACCATCGACCACGACGTGTCGACGCACAGCGCCACGCACGCACGGGTCTTCTGCTCGGTCTCGACGATCTCCACGTCGGTGACGTCGAGGCGCCGTGGGTCGCCGGCGGCCCGTCGGAGCGCAGCGTTGAGCAGGGTGCGAGGCACGCTCCAGGCCTCCGTGTCGCCGAACGCCCACGGCCGGGTGGCGCCGGTGGCCTCGCCCGCGGCGCCGGAGCTGCGGGTGTCACGCTCACCGCGGCGGGCCCCGATCCGGTCGACGACCTCGCGCAGCGCCGACTCCCCCAGCCGCCGCAGCGCCTTCGGGGAGAGCTGCAGCGAACCGTCCGCCGCCCGCTCGAACAGCCCCTGACGCTGCAGCTCACGCTCCAGGTCGGCCAGCGCGCGGGCGTCGACGCGGGCCTGGTCGCCCAGGTGGCGCTCCAGCGAGTCGAGGTCGATGTCCTCCAGCCGGGCGCCCGGGTAGCTCTGCGAGAGCTGCTCGGCGAGCGCGTCGAGCTGCCCGAGCTCCTCCATCGCGCGGGTGGCCTCGCCCATGCCCATCGGGTTCTCGCCGCGAAAGCGGCCCCGTCCGTCCCAGTCCTCGCCGGGGCGCAGGCCCTGCAGCTGGGTGTCGAGCTGGGCGAGCGACTGGGCCAGCCGCGGGTCGCCGAACGCCTGCTGCGAGAGCTCCATGAGCTCGGCGCGCTGCTCGGCGCTCATCGAGTTGAGCATCCGCTGGGCCGCTGCGGCGCGCTGCGCGAGCAGGTCGATCAGTTCCTCGGTGCTCTGCGGGTTCTCCGGGAAGTGCTCCCCGTGCTCGGCCATGAACTCGCCGAACTGCTGCGTGGTGTCCTGTCCGGCGGCGTGGTTCGCGAGTAGCGAGTTGAGGGCGTCGAGCATCTCCCGGATGTTCTCGACGTCCTCCGGGGTCGCCTGCTCCATCGCCTGCTTCATCCCGGCGAAGCGCTGGTCGAGCAGCTCCCGGCCGAGCAGGTCGCGGATCTCCTCGTAGGCCTCGCGGGCCTCGGCGGAGCGCCAGTCGTAGGAGCCCAGCTCGCGCACGGCCCCCCCGGTGTCCGAGGGCAGGGCGTCGAGCTGCATCTCGCGGAAACGGGCGTCGTCGCCGTCGTCGCGGGCCAGGCTGTCGCGCTCGGCGTCCAGGGCGCGGGCCAGCAGCTCCCGGACCTCGGCCAGCGTGCCGTCGAGCCGGTTCTCCCGCTGCAGCCTGCTGCGCCGCTGATAGATCTCGCGGGTCAGCTCGTCGAGGCCTCTGCGGTCCTCCGTGCCGCGGCGCAGCAGCTCCTGCAGCGCGGTGCGCGGAGACGCCCCCTCCATCACGTCGCGGCCGATCTCGTCCATCGCGGTACGCAGGTCGAACGGCGGGGCGAGCGGGTCGGGCCCGTCGACGTAGGGGCCGTAGCGGTAACCGGGGCGACGTCTGCTCACCCCCCCACGCTACGTCTGCGCCGCCGGATCGCACACAGGTTCCGGTGTCGGCACAACAGTCCGGGCCTGTGTGCCGGCCCGCTCGCCTGTGTGCGAGCCGCGAGGGTGGTCACACGGTCAGCCGTAGCTGACCGAGTCGTCGTCGGCGGTGTCCTTGGCCAGGCGTCGGGTGAGGAACAGCAGCTCCAATGCGAGCTCCGCGGCGCTGGCCATCGGCCCGGGGTCCTCCGTGCCTGCCGCGTCGAGCCGCTTGGCGATCTCGGTGAGGACGTCGATGACGGGTAGCCCGGCCACCAGCTCCGCGGCGGGCACCCGCTCCCCCGTGCGCACCGGCGCGCCGGCGACGGCCTCGGCGAGCGGGGTGAGGTCGATGCCCCGCAGGCGCGCCCGGGCGGTGTCGGCGACGGCCCGGCGCAGCAGGTGCTCCAGGTGCTCGGTCTCCCGGCCCTCCTCGCCGGAGGCGAACTCCAGCTTCCCGCGCAGCACGACGGGCACCGACTCCAGGTCGACGGGCCGCGCCACGGCGTGGCCCTCCCCCGTGATCGCGGCTCGACGCAGCGCGGCGGCGGCGACGGTCTCGGCGGCCGCCACGGCGAAGCGCGCCGACACCCCGGAGCCCTGGTCGACGGCACTGGACTCGCGCAGCGCGCGCGTGAACCGTGCCACGATCTCCAGCAGGTGATACGGAACGGAGGCGACCATGTGCGCCTCCTGCTCCATGAGCGCGATCTCGTCGGCCAGCTCCAGCGGGTAGTGCGTGCGCACCTCCGCGCCGAAGCGGTCCTTGAGCGGGGTGATGATCCGCCCGCGGTTCGTGTAGTCCTCGGGGTTGGCACTCGCGACGAGCAGCACGTCCAGGGGCAGCCGCAGCGTGTAGCCGCGCACCTGGATGTCGCGTTCCTCCATCACGTTGAGCAGCGACACCTGGATGCGCTCGGCGAGGTCGGGCAGCTCGTTGATCGCCACCACCCCGCGGTGGGCGCGCGGCACGAGACCGTAGTGGATCGTCTCCGGGTCGCCCAGGCTGCGGCCCTCGGCCACCTTGACGGGGTCGATGTCGCCGATGAGGTCGGCCACCGCCGTGTCCGGCGTCGCGAGCTTCTCGGTGTACCGGTCGTCGCGGTGCCGCCACGCGACGGGGAGCTCGTCGCCCAGCTCCGCGGCGCGTCGGCGCGCCGCAGGCGTGATCGGGTCGTAGGGGTGCTCGCCGAGCTCGGCGCCGTCGATGACCGGGGTCCACTCGTCGAGCAGCCCGGTCAGCGACCGCAGCAGGCGCGTCTTGCCCTGGCCCCGCTCACCGAGCAGCACGACGTCGTGCCCGGCGATCAGGGCGCGCTCCAGCTGCGGCAGAACCGTCGACTCGAACCCGACGATCCCGGGCCACGGGTCGCGGCCCGAGCGCAGGGCGGCGAGCAGGTTGCGGCGGATCTCGTCCTTGACGCCACGCAGCTCGTGACCGGACGCGCGAAGGGCACCGACGGTGCGGGGAAGATCATGAGTCACGACCTCCACGCTACGCCCGGGCCACCGGCGGCGCGCCTCGTGCGGCGGCGCCTGCAGCCGCGGGCGTTCGACCGGGTGGGGCGG
>JAKDLE010000199.1 GCA_030453005.1 Pseudonocardia sp.
CGCGGGACGCGCCCTCGGGCGGGAGCAGCTCGCCGGCCAGCTCGCTGTCCTCCAGTTCGAACGTCGCCTCGATCCCGCGTTCCAGCGCGAACATCAGCGACAGCGCCACGTGCACATCGAGGGGGTGAGCGAGGGTGACGACGAGGATGTTCCGGCGGTCCTCGACGTAGGGGATGACCCTCCGCTTCTGCCGCTTCCCGTCGCCGTCGACGGGCTCCAGCTCGCTGGCGTCACCGGACGCGTCCTTCGCGGCCTGCTCGGTGAGCCACCGGCCCTCGGCGGGGTCGAGCCAGAAGCCCGGCGGCTCGTTCTCCTTCGAGCGCACCCGGCCGACGTTGGTGACCCGCACGGTCGCGGAGTCGCCGTAGGTGAGGGTCGCGATCCGTCCCGCCTCGTCGGAGGTGACGGCGTCGCGGCGGCCCGGGCGGGCGCCGTGATCGTGGAAGCGGTACGAAGTGACCAGCTTGAACCCCGCCCGGCGGCGCTCCTCCTCGTCAGAGGAGATCCGCTCGCGGCGCGTCGTGAAGACGGTGTGCAGCGGCAGCAAACCGACCGTGGCCTCGGGCAGTCGCCCGGTGCACATCTCGCACATGTCCTCGCCGTCGCCGCCGAGGTAGCCGCAGTGGTCACAGCGCGTGGCGCTGGTCGTCACCACCTCGCCGGTGCCACCTGCCGGCAGCTGGATCCGGTCGACCTGGTAGCGGGCGCCCTCGTGGTAGATCAGCGCGCCCGGGCCGAACTCGCGGATCGCGAGGAACCGTGGCCGCTGCAGGTAGTCACCCTCGCCGAACCGCCGCCCGGACGTCGGAATGTAGGCGGCCAGCGGCAGCCGTGGGAACGAGTAGCCGGGCAGGAAGCCCTCGCTGGCCAGGTAGCGGTAGGGGTTGAAGTCCGACAGCACCGAGCGGCTCTCGTCGGTCTCGTTCTTGAGCAGGTCCAGCTGGGTCTCGGCCTCGCGGCGGGCACGCTCGGCGTGCTTGCGGTCGCGCTCGGCGAGGGTGTGGTCGAGCCGCCTGAGGTTCTGCACGTACTGGTCGGCGAGTGCCGCCTTGTACAGCTCTCGCCAGCGCCCGAACGCAAGGTCGAATCGGGTGGGGGCAGCCGCGACGACGTCCTCGGTCCACTGGTCGTGCCACCAGGTCGTCTCCTGGTAGCTCTGGCGCAGCTCGTCGAGCACGGTGCGTGCCGCCGTTACCGCCCGGGATGGCACCGCCGCGTTTCGCACCGCGGCGCTCACGTGTTCGTGCAGGGTCAATGCCGGGGCGGGCGGGCCCGAGCCCTCCTCGTAGCCGATCTCGACGATCGTCGGAACGGCGTTGCCCAGCTTGAGGCCGGTCTCGGCGAGCCAGACGGCCTGGACGTGAGAACGGACGAGGTCTTCGTTGGCGAGATCCAACCGCGGTGGGGCGACCGCACCGGCGACCATCCGCTCCGAACGGCGGAAGTAGTACTGGTCGTGGGAGTTGCCGGTGGCGCAGTAGGTGGTGACGAGCGCGGGCTGCCCGGAGCGGCCGGCGCGGCCGCTGCGCTGCGCGTAGTTCGCCGGTGTCGGCGGGACGTTGCGCATCATCACGGCGTTGAGCTCGGCGATGTCGACGCCCAGTTCCATCGTCGGCGAGCAGTAGAGCAGCTTGAGGTCGCCCCTGCGGAATGCCTCCTCTCGGCGCTCGCGCTCCAGCGGGTCGACCTGGGCGGTGTGCTCGCGGGCGACCAGCCCGGCCAGCGCCTCGGCCGTTTCCCGGTAGAGCCGCTGGAAGAACTGGTTGACGCGCGGACCGTCGCCGCTGGCGTAGGTGCGGGTGAGCGGGTCGTAGGCGCCGGTCTCCCCCGTACCGGCCTTCCATACCATCGCGGCCGCCTTGACGCGGTAACCGGTGAGCGCCTCCGAGCTCCGGCGCCGGTACCGGCCCGCGGCCTGGGGCGCCGCGGTGACCCGCTCGACCAGGCCGGCGTCGGTGAGGATCTCGAGCAGTTGCTTGATCGCCGACTGGGCGTCGTCGGTCGACATGTCGGGGAAGTGCGCGCGGCGCATGTATTTCCCGACCTTGCCACGACCGGAGAGGAACACGCCCGCCCGGTCGAGACCGGGACGCGAACCCTGCGGGTAGGCGGTGCCGACCTTCGGCCGGTCGCTGTCCGCGAGCACCCACGGGTCGATGAGCCGTTCCTCGCCCGCCCGCCGCAGCACGTCGAAGTCGTCGCGGAAGTGCTGGACGTCGATCGCGAGCGAGCGGCGCAGCTCGTCGAGCAGCGCCCGCAGGATCTCGGTGCGCTGTCCGGGCGAGGCTGCGTTGAGCTGTGGGATGGTGTCCGCCCAGCGCTCCTGGCTGCCGGCGAGCCAGTCGAGATCGGCGTAGTGGATCTCCAGCAGGCCGGTCTGCTCCAGGTTGGGCATCGTGACGCGCCAGCCACGCTCCAGATCGCGGTAGAGCCGGAAGGCGACGACGTCTCGCAGCGTCCGCGTCGCTGCCGTGACCAGCGACGGCGCCGGGTCGGACGCCTTCATGTAGTCGGCGACGTTCAGCCCGAGCGCGGACGTCACGCGATTGGCGACGTCCTCATGGGTGAGCCCGTCCGCGCCCGCCGCCGCGAGTGCCCGGTACAGCGCCCCGCGCAGCTGCGTGACCTGTACGAAGTCGTTGAAGTGCCCGGCCTGCAGCGAGGCGTCCTGCCGGTTGTCGACGAAGGTCAGCAGCTTGCGCGCTTTGCGGTCGAGGAACTCGGCGGGGATCTGCGTGAGGGAACGCACGATCGACGCCGACACCAGCGACGTCGCCGACGAGCGGCCCTCCTGGTCCAGCGTGGCCAGCTTCGCGAAGTCCCGACCGCGCACCTGCTCGTAGCTGACCCCGCAGTGCAGGCAGAACCGGAACGGCGCCGAGATGAACGCGGCCTGCAGCTCACCGCGCCCTTCCTCGCCGTACGGGTCGACGGTGACGGCGGTGGGGAGGTACTTGCGGGCGTTGTCGCGGACGACCTCGTTGCCCTGCTCGTCGCTCTCCAGCCACGAGTCGGGCAGCCGGCGACCGTCGATGGCGTCCTGGACGGTGGCTGGCCAGGGTGTGTCCGGGTCGATGTAGAGATACCCGTCGTCGGCGCGCCCACCGGTCGCGGTGGCGTCGCGGCGGCCGGTGTAGCGGACAGTGCCGTCCTCCTCGACCTGGCGCCAGACCGTCAGGTACTCCTGGCCGCACTCGCGGCAGAACGCCAGCGGAACGAGAATCTTGCCGTTCGAATGCGGCTGGACCTGCTGATAGTTGCGGGTGAGCGCGCGGTCGTCCTTGTCCTCCAGGGTGACGTACACGGTGTCGCCCTTGGACAGGAACTGGTGCAGGCGGAAGGCGAACAGCGGGCGCCGGGTCACCGGGTGCAGGGCCTCCGAACCGGCCCGGAGCGTGCGGCGGATCGCTTCGACGCAGCGCTCCGCGTCGACACCGGTCTGCTCGGCCAGCACCCGCGCGGCGAGCTCGATCTTGGCCGGGGCAGCGCGGACCAGCCGCCCGTCGTCGGTCCGGAGCCCGAAGTGTGTCTCGATCCACCGGGCGAGCGGGTCGGCCTGCAGCTCGGTGTAGGCGCGCGGAGCGTCGGGGGTCTGCAGGCGGGCGGGCGGTACGGAGCCGGTCGATTCGCCGGTGGCGCGGACCAGGGTTTCGCCGATCACGCTCTCCGGCAGCACCTCGGTCCCGAACAGGGTGTTCGCCACGTCGGCGACGACCCGGCGGAGTTCGTCGTGGGTGCCCGCGCTCGACATCGTCGCCGACGTGCCGATGCTTTGCAGGTTCGTCGCCCGGCACGCCTCCCGCACGCGGCGGACCAGCAACGCGACGTCGGCGCCCTGCCGTCCGCGGTAGGTGTGCAGCTCGTCGAGGACGAGGAACTCCAGCCCGGTGGCCATCTTCACCAGCGAGCGCCGGTCGTCGGGGCGGGTGAGCATCAGCTCGAGCATCACGTAGTTGGTGAGCAGGATGTCCGGCGGGTTGCTGCGGATCTCCGCACGCCGATCGGCGCTCTCCTGCCCGGTGTAGCGGGCGTAGGTGACCGGTTCGTGCCCGGCGCCGTAGCCATGGCGGAGGTACTTGTCGAGCTCGCCGAGCTGGCTGTTGGCCAGCGCGTTCATCGGGTAGACGATGATCGCGCGCACCCGCTTCGGCGCAGCCGGCCCCTCGGTGGCCCGCTCGCGCAGGACGGCGTCGACGATCGGCACGATGTAGGCCAGCGACTTGCCCGAGCCGGTGCCGGTGGTCAGGACGTAGGACCTGCCGCTGCGCGCGGCATCGATCGCCTCACGCTGGTGGCGGTGCAGCGTGAGCGGGCGGCCGGTGCAGATCGTCGCGTCCTCGGCCTTGCCCGCCTGGAAGATCCGCGAGCACTCGTCGTGCAGCACCCCCTGCTGTGCCAGCTCCAGGACAGTGCCCCCCGAGGCGAAGAACGGGTTCAGCGAGAGCCAGGGGTCGGGCCACTGCGACTTCGCATCGAGGTCGTTCTCGACGAACGCGGCGATCGCCGCGTCCCGGATCACGGTCCCCGCCTCGGTGTAGGACCGGTAGTCCTCGATCAGCCTGCGGTGGATCTCGAACATGTCCAGCCCAGATCCGACCTGATGCACGTCGCTCGCCGGCTTCGGCGTCGTGGGCGACGCGTCCCCGCGGTGCAGCCATGCCACCGGGTCGAAGTCGTTCCAGCCGGGCACGTCGTCTGCGCCGTCGTGGATGCCGACGGCAAGTTCCGCAAGGGCGTCACGGACAGCGACCGCGCTCTCCGGACGGTCGGCGGGGTCCTTCTGCAGCAGCCGCTCGACGAGCCGGACCAGATCCATCGGAAGGTCGCGGACGCCATCGACCGGCGGAGGCTGCTCGGTGGTGTGCTTTCTTCCCAGCTCGAGCGGCGACTCGGAGTGGAACGGCGGCACCCCGTTGATCAGCTCGAACAGCACGCAACCCAGCGCGTAGAGGTCCGCCGCCGGCGTGACCGTCGAGTCGCGGAACTGCTCGGGCGCCATGTACCGCGCGGTACCGACTGTCGCGCCGGAGCTCGTCATCCGGCTGCCGTTGTCCTCGACGAGCTGGCCCAGGCCGAAGTCGAGCACCTTCACCTGGCCGCCCGGCAGCACCATCACGTTGGACGGCTTGAGATCGCGGTGGATCACGTTCTTGGCGTGCGCCGCCGCCAGCCCGGACGCGATCTGCGCACCCAGCGCCGCCGCCCACGAGGCGGGAACCTGCGGCTGCTCGTCGATCAGGTCGGCGAGCTGCCGCCCGTCGAGGAGCTCCATCGCCAGGTACGGTCGTCCGGACTCGTCGACTCCCCCGTCGATCGTGCGAGGCAGGTTCGGGTGCGTAAACCGGCGCATGATCCGCACCTCGCGGGCGAAGCGCCGCGCGGCGACCGAATCCGACATCCCACCGATCGGGCCGTAGCGGCTGCTCAGCAGCAACTTCACCGCGACGCCGGGGCCAGGTGTATCCACGCTCGCGGTGAGATCCTCGGCGCGATAGACCTCGCCCATGTTTCCCCTGCCGAGCGGGCCGAGGAGTCGGAATCTGCCGGCGATGACATGCGACTCCGCGTTCACGGGTTCCTTCCATCAGGCTCTATATGGCCGCTGACGACCGCGTCGGTGAGCGTGCGTTCCAATCGCTGCCCGAGCTCTGCGACGTCGTCGAGCGCGCCGCCGAACTTGTCGAGCGCGCTGAACACCGCGCCCAGCCGGCGTTGCTGCGCCAACGGCAGGCGAGGCAACTCGACGCGCCGGACATCGATGCGATGCGAACCGGACTTCGTCGCCGCCGCCCGTGTCGTTTCACGGCTGCGCAGGACGCCGGCGAGGAACCAGGAATCGAGCTGCTCGGGGTCTGGGCGCAGCAGTTGCAGTTCGGGGCCCAGCAACGCGCCACCCTCCCCGTCCACGACGAGAGCTGTGGGCCTGCGCGTGACCGTAGGGACGACGACGTCGCCACGCCGGAGCCGAACGCCGTCGACCTCACCGGAGACCGATCTTGTAGGTCCGCGGCCGGCGTGGACGTCGCTGCTGGTCAACAACGGCGTTCCGGGCCCGGAGCCGACGTCCAAAGCCCCGATCTGCTGATGGATCGTGAGCGCACCATGCTTCGCC
>JAKDLE010000200.1 GCA_030453005.1 Pseudonocardia sp.
CTGGCGCGGCTGCCCCTGGCCCCCCTCGCCCTGGGTGCCGCGGCGCTCGGGGTGGTCGCCGAGCCGGTGCGGGCCGCGCTGGGTGCGGCGGGCGAGCCCCACCCGACCCTCACCGGGGCGCTGGTGTCGGGCCTGCTGTCGGTGGGCGTGGTGGTCGCCGTGCTGCTGCCCGCGCACGCCGCGCACACACGGCGCGAGCATCGGCAAACTCGCCGGGAGGATCGGCAAACTCGCCGGGAGGATCGGCAAACTCGGCGGTGGCTGCTCGGGTGGCTCGGGCTGGGACGGATCGCGGCGGTCGGGGTCGCCGGGCCGACGATGGCGCTGGCCCGGGCCCTGTCGGTGTTCGACGAGCGGGTCGTCGACGGGGCGGTGTGGGCCGCGGCCGCCACCACCCGGAGGGCTGCCCGGCTGGCTGACCTGCGGGTGGAGGCGCTGATCGCGGCGGCCGTGCGCGGGCTCGGCGGCACCGGCGCAGCCCTGGGCCGTCTCGCGCGGCGACCGCAGACCGGGCAGCTGCACCACTACTACGCCCAGGCCGCGGGAGCGCTCGCGGTGCTGGCCCTGTTCCTCGTGCTGGTGAGGTGAGCGTGCTCTCCGTCGTGGTGTTCGGACCCCTGGCGGTCGGGTTGGTGCTCCTCGCGCTGCCCCGGCTGCCGGATCCCGCGGTGCGCTGGACCTGGGTGGCCGCGAGTGCGGCCGACCTCGCGCTCGTCGTCGCCCTCTGGATCCGGTACGACCCGAGAGCGGGCATCGGCTACGAGGCGAACGTGCCCTGGATCCCGACCGTGTCCTCGGCCTACCACATCGGCGTCGACGGGCTGTCGCTCCCGCTGCTCGCGATGACCGCCGTGCTGTTCCTGGCGTGCGCGGTGTACTCGCTGCGCCAGAAGGAGCGGGTGCGCGCCTACACGGTGCTGTTCCTGTTGCTGCAGACCGTGTCGCTCGGGCTGTTCGTGTCGCTGGACCTGATCCTGTTCTTCGTCTTCTTCGACGTCTCGATCGTGGCGATGTACTTCGTCATCGCCGGCTGGGGGCACGGGGAGCGGGCGCGGCGCTCGGCGCTGATGTTCTTCCTCTACACGTTCCTCGGCTCGCTGGTGCTGCTGCTCGGCTTCATCGGGCTCTACCTGGCCGGGGGCACGTTCGACATCGTCGAGCTCGCCGCGGCCGCGCCGCTGGACGGGCGGGGTCCGCTCGCCGGGCTGGTGCTGCTCGCGCTCGTCGTCGGGCTGGCGGTCAAGACCCCGACCGTGCCGTTCCACACCTGGCTCCCGCCCGCGCACACCGACGCGCCCGCGGTGGGCTCGGCGATCCTGGCCGGGGTGCTGCTGAAGATGGGCACCTACGGCTTCGTCCGGATCGTCCTGCCGATCATGCCCGAGACCTGGCGGCAGTATGCGTGGGTGATCGTGGTCGTCGGGGTCGTGTCGGTGATCTACGGCGCGCTGGTGGCGCTCGCGCAGACCGACCTCAAACGCATGATCGCCTACACCTCGGTCAACCACATGGGGTACGTGATCCTGGCCGTCGGCGCGGCCGGGCTCGTGGCCGGGAGCAGCGAGCAGGCGCGGACGTTGGCCGTCACCGGCGCGGTGACGCAGATGGTCAGCCACGGGCTGATCACAGGTGCGCTGTTCCTGCTCACCGGCGTGCTGTACGCCCGCGGCGGCACCTACGAGATGGCCGCCTACGGTGGTCTGGCCGGCCCGGCCCCACGTTTCGCGCTGCTGTTCGCCGCGGCCGCGTTCGCGTCGCTGGGGCTGCCCGGGTTCTCCGGGTTCATCGCCGAGTTCCAGATCTTCGCGGGTTCCCTCGACGGTGCCCCGGTGCCGACCGTGATCGCCGTGTTCGGGGTCGTCCTCACCGCCGCGCTGTTCCTGATCGCGCTGCACCGGGTGTTCCTCGGGCCGACCCGCGCGCCCGGCGCGACCGGTGACGTCACCGCCGTCGAGGCGTCGGCGATCGCGCCGCTGGTGCTGCTGATCGTGGTGATCGGGGTGTTCCCGCGGTTCCTGCTCGACGTGATCGAGCCCGCCGCCCGCGCCGTCGCCGAGCTGGTGGCCCGATGACGGGGATGAACGACGACCCGGCTGCGCTGCTGCCCGAGCTGCTGCTCGTGCTGGCCGCGGTGGCCGGGCTGCTCGCCGGGTCCTGGCTGCCCCGCGACCGGCAGTGGGTCGTGCGGCTGATCGCCTGCGCCGCCTGCGTCGCGGGCGTGACGGCCGCGGTCGTCGACCTGACCCGACCCGTGCAGCGGGTGTTCGACGACACCTACGTGGTCGACGTCGGGCTCGGTGTCGTCCGGATCGTCGTGCTGACCTCGATCCTGCTGACGGTCGGGCTGTCGGTCGACCGGTTCGCCGCCACCACGCGCGAGACCGAGCTCTACGTCCTGCTGCTGCTCGGCGGCCTCGGCACGATCGTACTGGCCGGGGCGAACGACCTGCTGCTGCTCGTGGCCGCCTACCTGCTCGCGAGCATCCCGCTCTACGCCCTGACCGGCATCGCGCGCACCGGCCCGGGCGCCGAGGCCGCGATGAAGTACTACCTGCTGGGCGCGCTGTCCGGGGTCACGATGCTGGTCGGGGTGACGCTGCTGTTCGGTGTCGGCGGCTCCACGCAGTACGCGGAGCTGGCCCGCGCGCTGCCCGGGGCGCCCCGCGCGGTGGTGGCGGTCGGGCTGGTCGCGGTGCTGGCCGGGCTGCTGTTCAAGGTCGGTGCGGTGCCGCTGCACTTCTGGGTTCCCGACGTCGTACAGGGTGCCACCACACCGGTCGCGGCGTTCGTCGCCACCGTCCCCAAGATCGGCGGGCTGTGGGCGCTGTACCGGCTGCTGTCCACCGCGCTGTCGACGTCGGCGCTCGACTGGTCGCTGCTGGTCGCGGTGCTCGCCGCGGTGACGATGACGCTGGGCAACCTCGCGGCCTTCTTCCAGGACGACGTGCGGCGGCTGCTCGCCTACTCCACGGTCAGCCAGGTCGGGTACCTGCTGATGGCCGTGGCGGCCGCGGACCGGGCCGTCCTCGCCCCGCCCGCCCTGGGCTGCTACCTCGCGGCCTACGCGGTGACCAACCTCGGCGCGTTCGCCGTGGTCGCCGCGCTGCCCCGCGCGCACACCCTCGCCGACTACCGCGGGGTCGGCACCCGGCACCGGTGGCTCGCGCTGAGCCTGGTGGTCTGCCTGCTCGGGCTGATCGGCACCCCGCCCACCGCGGTGTTCGTCGGGAAGCTGACCGTGTTCACCGCCGCGATCGACGCCGGACTGGCCTGGCTCGCCGTGGTCGCCGTGCTCAACACCATGGCCAGCGTCTTCTACTACCTACGCTGGATCCTCCCGGTGTTCCGGGGCAGCGACCCGGCGGCTCGTGATCGCCGCGAGCCGCACGGTGGCGTGGTCGGTACCGCAGCAGCGTGCGATACGCGACGATCTCGTCACGGCGCGGCGGGCGGAGGCTCCGGCACCGCCGTCCGGGCGGCGCGGACCGCCCACTGTGCGGCGGCGGCGTCGCTGCTGCTCGGGGTGGCGGCGGGCCCGGTGCTGGCGGTGCTCGCGGTCTGACCGCATGGGCCCGGCCTCGCAGCACGCGCTCGCCCTCGCAGCCTCCGCACCGCTCGCGCAGCGCCCCCGGCACCTGCGTGAGCCGACACGCGCTGCGACACGGGAGGGGGACCGCATGAGGGCGGCCGGCGGAGACGGTACCTTCCCACCGGCCGTCGTCCGGTCTTCGAGGGGGGCTCCCCAGTCGCCCTCGTCCTGACCCGGTTGCCGGGTCATCGGCGCCGCGTCCGCCAGCCGCCTGCATCAGTTGTAGCGCAGCCCGACGCCCGCGGGTGCCGGTTCACACGTATCGTCAGTCGTTCGTCAGGTCGAGCCGCTCGTGTATCGGGAAGGATCGAACCATCGACCGGAGGGAGCACGGGTGAGCACGCACGTGGAGACGGTGACGAGCGGACTGGACCAGGTGTGCGAGATGCTCGTGACGGAGTTCGCGGGTCGCCTCGACGAACGGATCGTCCGGTTCGAGGTGGCGTCGGCCGAGCGGGAGCTGCGTGGTCAGGTGCCTCCGGGATCGGTGGCGGAGATGGCCCACCGCCTGGCGACGCAACGGCTGCACCAGCGCTGCCAGGCCACCGGCGCTAGCGTGTGACCGGTGGCCACGAGCAGGGGGCCCTGCCTGGCGAGGTGAGGACGGTGGACGTCGGCACCCGGCTGCTGCTGGTCGAGGACGACGAGTACATCCGGCAGGCCCTGGTGCTGGCGCTGGCCGACGAGGGCTGTGCGGTCGTCGAGGCGGTGTCGGGGGAGCAGGCACTCGACCTGGTCGGCCGGGCCCCGGTGGACGTCGTACTGCTGGACCTGATGCTGCCCGGGATGGACGGGCTCGAGGTCTGCCGGATGCTCCGGTCGCGCGGCGACCTGCCGATCATCATCGTCTCGGCGCGCACCGACACGGCCGACGTGATCGCGGGGCTGGAGGCGGGCGCGGACGACTACGTGACCAAGCCGCTCGTGGCGAGCGAGCTGGCCGCCCGGATCCGGTCGCTGCTGCGGCGCCGCCAACCCCCCCAGGGCGTACGGCGGACGCTGCGGGTCGGCGGGCTCGACATCTACCCGGAGGAGGAGTCGGTGCGCCGTGCGGGCACCGAGGTCCGGCTCACCCGTACGGAGTTCGGGCTGTTGCTGGAGCTGGCCGAGGCGGAGGGCCGGGTGGTCACCCGCGAGGAGCTGCTGCGGCGGGTGTGGGGCTACGACTACTTCGGCGACACGCGGCTGCTCGACGTCCACGTCCGGCGGCTGCGCCGGAAGATCGAGACCGATCCGGACGCGCCGGAGTGTGTGCTGACCGTGCGCGGCCGGGGGTACAAGGTGGGTCGGCCGACATGAGGCGGCCGGTGCGGCTGTCGCTGCGCTGGCGGGTGGCGTCGGCGCTCGGCCTGGGCGTGCTGCTGCTCACCGGACTGTTCGCGGTGGTGACCTGGAACCTGGCCTCGAGCTACATGCTGCGCCAGCGGGAGGCACTCGCGGTGCAGCAGGCGGAGGTGAACGTCCGGCTCGTGGACACCGCGTTGCAGGCCGGTTCCGCAGGTCTCGACGACCTGCTCCAGGGGCTCAGTACCGAGACCGAGACGACGGTGCTGCTGGAGCGGCCCGACGGCTGGATCACCAGCGGGCGCCAGATCGGGCCCGACGCGCTGCCCGAGCCGCTGCTCGCGCTCGCCACCGCCGGGGTGCCCGCCCGGCAGCGGCTCGGGGTGGCCGGGGTGCCGGTGCTCGCCGTCACGCTTCCCGTCGCCGCGCCCGGCACCGCCTACGTGGAGCTGTTCCCGCTGTCGCAGCTCGACCGCACGTTCCGGTTCCTCGGGTCCGTCCTCGCCGCGGGCGTCGTGGGTGGGGGGCTGTTCGGCGTGGCGTTGGGCGCATGGGCGAGCAGACGGGCGCTGCGCCCGCTGACCGAGCTGACCCGGACGGCGTCGCGGGTGGCGGGCGGCGACCTGCGGGCGCGGCTGCCCGACCAGGACGACCCGGACCTGGCCCCGCTCGCGGCCACCTTCAACCGCACCGCCGCGGCGCTGGAACGGCGGATCGTGCGGGACGCCCGGTTCGCGAGCGACGTCAGCCACGAGCTGCGCTCACCGCTGACGACGATGGCCAACGCCGCCGCGGTGCTCGACCGCCGCCGGGCCGAGGTGCCCGGGGTCGCCGGCCGCGCGCTCGAACTGCTGCGCGGCGAGATCGGCCGGTTCCAGCGCATGGTGATCGACCTGATCGAGATCTCCCGCGACGACCAGCAGGGCGCCGTGGACGACCGCGGTGCCCTCGACGAGCCGGGCGAGATCGTCGACCTCGCCGACCTCGTCGGCAACGTCGTCGCCGCCCGGCCCCTCCCCCGGCCGACGCTGGAGGCCGACGACCCGGGCCCGGTCGTGCAGGGTGACCGCAGGCGGCTCGACCGCGCGGTCGCGAACCTGCTCGACAACGCGGAGCGTTACGGCGGCGGCGCGGTGCGGGTGGCGGTGCTGCGCCGCGGAGGACCGGGTCGGGCCGGACGGGTGCGGCTGGAGGTCGACGACGAGGGCCCGGGAGTCCCTCCGGAGTTCCGGGAGCAG
>JAKDLE010000201.1 GCA_030453005.1 Pseudonocardia sp.
CGAGCTCGGCGTCGATGGCCGCGTCGTCGACGGCCGACCCGATCAGCGCCAGGCCCACCAGCACCGTGAACAGCACCGCGATCCCCAGGACGATCTCCGGGATGCGTCGCCGGAGCAGCTGCGCCGCAGGTCGAACCGTCGCCACGAGCTCCTCGAACGTGCCCGCGCTCCTGTTCACAGAGCGGGAGTCTAGGCCGGCTGTGGCCAGTACCTCCCGGGGCGGACGAGCAATGTGCGCCGCCGCCTCTTACGCTCGAACGGTGACGATCGCCCCGCTACCGACCGGTGTGCGCGTGCGAACCAGGCCCGTCGACGACCCCGGTCGCCTGCTCGACCTGCTGCCCGACGACCGCAACCCGATGTCCTGGGTGCGCGGCACCGACGGGCTGGTGGGCTGGGGCGAGGTCGCGCGCTGGACGGGGACGGGCCCGGGACGCTTCGCCGCGGCCGACGCCTGGTGGCGCGACTTCGTCGCCGGGATGGACGTGCGCGACGAGGTCGACGCACCCGGAACGGGCCCGGTGGCGTTCGCGAGCTTCACCTTCTCGGACGACTCGCCCGGCTCGGTGCTCGTCGTGCCGCGGGTCGTCGTCGGCAGGCACTCCGGGCGGGCGTGGATCACCGAGTTCGCCCGGGGGGACGGCCCGTCGGCGGTGCGTTCGGTGAGCCCGGTCCGTCCCAGCGGCACCCTGCGCTACTGCGACGGCAGGCTTCCGGTGGCCCGCTATCGCACCGCCGTGGCCGAGGCCGTGCGTCGTATGCAGGCGGGCGAGCTGGACAAGGCGGCGTTGGCGCACGACCTGGTCGTCGTCGGCGAGGACCGGTTCGACCCGCGCTACCTGCTCGGCGGTCTCGCTGAGCGCTACCCGACGTGCTGGTCGTTCGCCGTCGACGGCCTGGTGGGCGCCACTCCCGAACTGCTGATCCGCCGCACCGGCGAGGTCGTGGAGTCGCGGGTGCTGGCGGGCACGATGTGGGCCGTCGACGCCGCGGACGGCGGCGTGCCCGGGCGCCTGATGGCCTCGGGCAAGGACCGCCGGGAGCACGCGATGGCCGTCGACTCCCTCGCCGCGGCGCTCGAACCGCTGTGCGCCGCGCTCGACGTGCCCGCCACCCCCGGCGTGCTCGCCCTGCACAACGTCACGCACCTGGCCAGCGACGTGCACGGCCGCCTCGACCCGGTCGATCCCGCCTCGCTGTTGCGGCTCGCCGAGGCCGTGCCCCCCCCCGCGGCCGTCGGCGGCACCCCCCGCAAGTCGGCGATCGACCTGATCACGGAGCTGGAGCGGATGGACCGCGGCCGCTACGCCGGTCCCGTCGGCTGGGTCGACGCCCGCGGCGACGGGGAGCTGGGGATCGCGCTGCGGTGCGCCCAGCTCGACGGCCCGTCCGCGCGGCTGTTCGCCGGGTGCGGGATCGTCGCCGACTCCGACCCCGACACCGAGGTGCGCGAGGCCGCCGCCAAGCTCGTCGCCGTGCGGGACGCCCTGGAGGGTGCGGGCTGACCGCGGCACGTCATGCTCCGCGCCGTCTTGCCTGCACACCGTTCGCCTCACCCGGGCATCGGGCCGCCGCAACACTTCTTGTACTTTCGGGCCGACCCGCACCAGCAGGACTGGTTCCGGCCGGGCGGCCAGCTGATCGTCTCGCCGCGCACCCGGGCCTCCTCCGCGTAGGCGAGGCGGGTCGACTCCTGCCCGACGTCGGCACCTGTGCACTCGAGGTAGCGGCTCAACCCGTCGGCGGTACCGACGATCAGGGTGACGGTGGCGAGGTGCTGCTCGACGGACTGGCGCCGCAGCTCGTGCTCGACTCCCGCCTGGTTGTCGGTTCGGGCGAAGACCGCGGGCCAGCGCTGCGCGGCCTGTTCGAGTTCGGCCCGTGGCCAGACCAGCATCTCCAGCCGAGCGGGTCGGGGCGCGGCGGTGGCGGTGACCGCTGCCCGCAGGCGAGCGGCGAAGGCCACGCGGTGCCGCTCGGCGAGGTCCGCGGCCCGGTCGAGGTCGTCGACGGGCAGGCCGAGCACGGCCCGGCACCGCCGTCGCCCGTAGAGCGGGAAGTCGTTGAACGACGGCATGTCCCGCTCGTAAACGGCCGCTGCGACCGCGTCGAGGTCGGGGCCGAGCGCCCGCTCGAACCAGCTCAGCGCCGCTTCGTGCTCTCCTCGCTCCTCCAGCAGCTCGGCGACCAACCCGGCTGGCCCCGCCACGTCGCCAGCACTCTGCTCGAGCACCTGCAAGTGGGCTCGGGCCTCCTCGTCGGCGCCATCCTGGAAGCACAGACTCGCGAGTCTGTACCGCGCCCAGCTCGCCTCGTCTCCACCCAGGACGAGCGCCGCGGCCAGCAACCCGCGGGCCCGGTCGAACTCGCCCGCGCGCTCCCACTCCCCCGCCGCCTCCAGCAGGATGGCGCCCCGCTCCTCGGGATACCTGTCCAGATCCGACTCCAGCTCCAGGGCATGAGTTCGGGCCTGCTTCGTCGCTACCGTCACGCACCGGAAAGTAGCGCGGACCGCTGCGCCCGGTTCAAGGAGCACCCTGTACGAGGAGATCCGACGCGGGCAACTCAGTCTGTGGGTGAGTGACGTGGGCCGCGATGGGAGGAGATGTTGTGCTCCCACCTCCGTCGGCTGGGCACGGAGGGGCAGCTCGGGCCGGAGATCGGAGCCGTCGGACTGTGGTGGTCCGGTGCTGGACAGAACGAGATCGACGCGGTGGCGCTCAGCGGCCGTTCGCGGACGCCGGTGCTCGTGGGTGAGGCGAAGTGGGCCCGCCAAGTGGGCGGCGCGAGGCCGGCCGCGCAGCTCCGGCACCGACGGGACGCCCTGGAAGGCGGCTGACCGGTGTCGACGGCGTGCCACACTGACGACCATGACCGTCCCGGTACCGGACGCGCTGCGTGCCGAGATCATCGACGTGCTGCGTCGCGCGGGCGCCGGCTTCGCGCTGCTGCACGGCAGTCGCGCCGCCGGGACGCACCGAGCGGACTCCGACGTCGATGTGGCCGCCTGGTGGCCGACCGCGGCTCCCCCGTCGTTCGACGTCCTCGTCCCGCCGGGCGTGGACCTGCTCGTCCTCAACGACGCCCCCTTGGAGCTGGCCGGGCGCGTCGCCCTGCACGGCCGGACCCTGTTCGACGACGACCCGCCCGCCCGCATCCGTTGGGTCGCGACGACACGCAAGATCTACGCCGACGAGCGGCCGCGGATGCAGCGGAGCCACCGCGAGTTCGTCGAGGGCGTGCGTCGTGGTCGATGAGGCCCGTGTCCTCCACCTGCTCCGTTCGGTCACCGACGACCTCGGGGTGCTCCACTCGGAGGCGGAGGCCGATGCTCACCGCCGAGCCGACGCCCTGTGGTTGCGCGGCGTCAAGTACACCTTCGTCACGGCGGTCGAAGCCTGCCTGGACGTCGCCCACCACCTCTGCGCGGTTGAAGGGTGGGGCCCACCTCGCGACAACGGGGACGCGATGCGGCTGCTCGGCTCACATCGTGTGCTGACTCCCGAGCTCGCCGCACAGATGCGCCGGGCAGTGGGTTTCCGCAACGTTCTCGTGCACGACTACATCGACGTCGACGACGGCATCGTCGTCGCGCGGCTCGCCGATCCCTCGGACCTCGACGCCTTCGTCACGGCCGTCGTCGAATGGCTGCACCCGACAGGGAGCGACTGACGGCTCAGCCGATGCCGAGCGGCGGGTTCGGCACAGGGAACCACCTGCAGGAGCAGGAACGAGCGCCGCTGTCCGAATGCTTCGGCGGTCGGTCAGCCTCCCCGCGCCCGGGCCAGCGCCGCCACCTCCAGCTGCGACCGGACCTCCAGCTTCGACAGGATGGACCGGATCTGCGTCCGCACCGTGGCCACGGAGACCACGAACTCCTCGGCGATCGCGGTCGGCCGCTTCCCGGCGGCGATCCGGTCCACGATCTGGCGCTCACGGGGGGTCAACCGGTCCCAGCGTTCCCGTTGGAGCCGTTGCTCCGCGTCGGACGACGAGGCGAGCGCCTCCAGCCGGGAGCGCTCCCCCTCGCTGATCAGCGGGCGCCCCTGCGCGGCACGCACGGCGGCGGTGACCAGGTCGTCGAACGGCGCCGACTTGTGTATGCGGCCCATCGCCCCGGCCGCGATGCCGACGGCGATCCGGGTCTCGTCCTGCGATCCGGTGACCAGCACGACCCGCCAGCCCGCGCGTCGCAGCCGCGGGACCAGCACCGCGCCGTCCACCCCGTCGCCGAGGTCGAGGTCGAGCAGCACCAGGGCACCGGGCGGCGCGGGGTCGTCGAGGCGAGGCAGGAACTCCTCGGGTGACACGGCGGTGGCCGCGACCCCGCGGGCGTGCAGGGCCAGTGCGAGCGCACCGGCCACCAGCGAGTGGTCGTCGACGATGACGACCGGGGGTGCGGGTGTCATGCGCCGACGTACCCCAGCACACCGGACCGGTCGGCTGTGGGAAGCTCCAGGACGGCGGTGCACCCGCGGCCCTGCGAGATCAGCGCCAACGTCCCGCGGTGGCGTTCAACGAGCTCGGAGCTGATGGCCAGGCCCAGCCCGTCCCCGTTCGACCGCGGGCCGCGGACCCCGCGCCGCAGTACCGCGTCAGCCGATCCGTGGGGGAGCCCCGGGCCGTCGTCGGCCACCTCCACCCGCACCTGTGGCCCGCGGACCCGGGCCCGCAGCCACACCTGCGCGCCCGGTGCATGACGCGCGCAGTTGACCAGCAGGTTCGTCAGCACCTGGGCGAGGGCGTCCGGGTCGATGGCGGCCACCGGGTCGCCTTCCACGTCGACGCTCACGTCGAGCCCGGTCGTAGAGTGGACCAGCGCGAGGTCTCGCAGCAGCGGGCCGACCTCGACCTCGCAGGCGCGGCTCGGCGCGCGGGGACCGTCGAGCATCTGCTGGAGGCGGGCGAGCTCGGCGCCGGCGGCCACGAGAAGCCGTCGACCGTCCGCGGACGAGCCGACCTCCTCGTCGGTGAGTACCCGGGCCGCACCGCTGAGCCCGGCGATGACGTTGCGCAGCTCGTGATCCCGCTCGGTGACCGAGGCGATGACGGCCTCGAACTCGGCGAGCCGTGACCGCGACATCTCCTGCTGTCGCCCGACCGCGCGCACGCTCGACGCCAGGAACGGCGCGGCGGCGAGCAGGAACATCGCCACCGCTCCGAGTTCCAGCACGCCGGTGAGCTGCGGCGGGCCGTGGAGGATCGCGGCGGTGCGCGCGACGGCGAGCGTGGCGAAGGCCAGCCCGGCCCGACGCATCAGCGGCCGCTCGGCGAGGACGCCGCGCACGACCAGGAGCAGGCCGGTCAGGCCCGTCGCCGTCCACGCGACGACGTCGGTCACCACCACGATCACCGCCGGTGGGAGGTGGCCGGGTGCGACGACGGCGGTGACGCCCACCGCCACGGCTCCCCCCGCGTTGAAGATCAGGACAGCGGGTGCGACCCCGCGTTCCCGCCGAGGGCCGGACGCCGACCCTGCCGACAGGAGCAGCAGCCCGGCCACACCGGTCACCGCGATGCTGCCGACGAGCGCCCACGCGGTGCCCCCGGCATCGACGGTGCGCAGGAGCAGCACCACACAGGTGTAGACGCCGACGGCGGCGGCGATCCGCCTGGCGCGCCGGTTGCCGCTCATCCAGGCGGCCACCGCCATCAGGATCGTGGACGCCACCCCCGCCGCGAAGCTGAGCGTGGCCAGGGCCCGCTCGGATGTCTCCCGGCCCTCGAAGGTGCCGATGAGAGCGGCGGCGGCGGCGATCAGGGCGAGCTGCACCGTGATCTCGACCATGGGCATCCGCGCTGCGCGCACCATCAGGACGAGACGTCGGCTCGACGTACTGCGGGTCACTGCGATCCTTCGACGAACGGGGTCGGCCGCGCCACGAAGGGCCGGCCGGGTGCTGGGGAGCTCCACGATGGCCTTCGGCACCCGCCCCAGCGTCGTTACAGCGCATGTTCGTTCCCCGGCTCTCCGTCACCGCCGCCGGGGGGCCACCGGCTTCCGGGCCACCGTGCGCGGCACCAGCAGATGAGCAGCGAGAACCAGCAGGAGCACACCCGCGGCGAAGAAGACTCCGGGCGGGGTGAACAGACGCTC
>JAKDLE010000202.1 GCA_030453005.1 Pseudonocardia sp.
GGGAGCCGAGCCGCCAGCGGGTGCGCGAACCCGTCTCGTCGGCGTGCAGGGGGATGACCCTTGCTTCGGACACGGTGGCCTCCCTCGGCTCCGTCCGTCGTGCAGCACGTGCCGTCATCGCAGGCACTCGTTCATCGCAGGCTACGGGCCGCCGCGAGGACGCCCCGTTCCACCGACTCGATGCTCTCCGCCGAGACCACCGGGCGCAGGGCGCGCCCGCGGACGTAGTCGTCGAAGGCCTGGGTGGTGGTCCACCGCGGGGTGAAACCGAACTGTCGGCGCAGCCGCCCGGTGTCGACCACCCGACCGAAGTTGAGGAAGCGCATCTGCTCGGGCGAGAAGTCGACGAGACGCGCGCCGCGCAGCACGCGGCTCAGCGGCCCGACCGCCCCGCTGGGCACCGAGACCGGGATGCGCCCGGCCCGCCGGATGGCCTGCGACAGCAGCAGTACGCCGTCCGCGGCCACGTTGAACACCCCGGGCAGGTCCTCGCTGGTGGCGCGCTCCAGCACGGCGAGGGCGTCCTCCTCGTGCAGGAGCTGCACGCGGGCGTCGTAGCCGAACACCGTGGGGATCACCGGCAGCGCGAAGTAGCGCGTGAGCACGGTGTCGATGCGCGGGCCGATGAAGTTCGCGAACCGCAGCACCGTGACCCCGACGTCGGGACGGCGACGGGCGAACCCGCGCAGGTACCCCTCGATCTCCGCGGCGTCCTTGGCGTAGCCGCCGGACGGGAGGTCCTTGGGCGTGGTGGTCTCGTCGAACAGCGCGGGATCGCGCGGGCTGGACCCGTAGACCGCGGTGGTGGACTTGAGCACCATGCGCTGCACCGTGGGCGCCTTCTGGCAGGCCGCGAGCAGCTGCATCGTGCCGATGACGTTCATTTCCTTCATCGTCGCCCGCCCACCCGAGGTGCCGGGGTTGGCTGACAGCGAGGCGTGCACGACGGTGTCGACCGAGGCGTGCTCGATGACCTTGGAGATGAGCGGGTTGCGGATGTCGGCGCGCACGAACTCGGCGCGGCCCATCCGGCGGAGCAGGTCGCGGGGCGGGGGCACGGTGTCGACTCCGAGCACCCGGTCGATGTCCGGGTTGGCGGCGAGTCGAGCGGCCAGGTGCCCGCCGAGGAAACGGCTGACACCCGTGACGAGCACGACGGACGGCGTCACAGGCCTACTCCGGAGGACGTGCGGATACGGTGAGTGGCCGATGCTAGACCCTGCGCGCTCGATGCGGACGGAGTCGTGGGCACCGACACTCCGCCTACCGCGCAGGCGGTCTCCCGCCGAGGTGGATCACTTGCCGAGCTTGCGACGCTGCACGCGGGTCTTGCGCAGGAGCTTGCGGTGCTTCTTCTTCGACATCCGCTTGCGACGCTTCTTGATGACTGAGCCCATGCTTCAGTCCCTTCCTGGTTCGGTGAGACGGTGTTGGTGACACTCTGCTTGGGAGCAGCCCGGGGTTCCGCGTGGCGGACCGGCCGGACGACGACCGGTGGCCCATCCTACCGGGGCACCCGGACCCGACCTGCGGGGCGTCTCGGACGACTCAGCCTGCGTCGAAGTACGCGCTGCGGAGGTAGTCCTCCACGGCCCGTTTCGGCACCCGGAAGGAACGGCCGACCCGGGCGGCAGGCAGCTCCCCGCCGTGGACGAGGCGATACACGGTCATCTTCGAGACCCGCATCATCGCCGCCACCTCCGCCACGGTCAGGAACTGAACCTCGGCGAGATGGAGCTCGGGCTGCTCGGAAGCCATCCGATCACCGCTTTCGTGTGTCACCAGAACCCTGATGTTCTGGGTGAGCTTAGCGGTGCGCGTGTGACGACTTCGACACCCCACGCCACTCGGTCGGGGACTACAGCCTCGCGTCCGGGTGACGGGCTTCGTTCGATCGGGTCAGCGTTCCCTCGCCGCACGTCCCAGCTCCACGGAACGGTCACGGGCGGCCTCGATCGCGGCGATCAGCGCGGCCCGTACCCCGTGCCGCTCCAGCTCCCGGATCGCGGCGATCGTGGTGCCCGCCGGGGACGTGACGGCCTCGCGCAGGATCACCGGGTGGTCGTCGGACTCGCGCAGCATGCGGGCCGCCCCGAACGCCGACTGCACGATCAGGTCGGCCGCCACCGCACGCGGCAGCCCGAGCAGTATCCCGGCGTCGATCATGGCTTCGACCAGGAAGAAGAAGTAGGCCGGGCCGGAGCCCGACAGCGCGGTCACCGCGTCCTGCTGCGACTCGGGTACCCGCACCACCCGACCCACCGAGCCCAGCATCTTCTCGACGGCGGCGAGCTGGGAGTCGCCTGCGTGTGCGCCGCCCGACATCGCGCTCATCGCCTCGCCGACGAGCATCGGCGTGTTCGGCATGACGCGGACGGTGGCCGTCCCCTCCGGCAGCGCACCCTCGATCACCGCCAGCGGGATGCCCGCGCACAACGACACCACGAGCGTGCCGGGGGTGATCGCGACGGCCAGCTCCGCCAGTACCGGCACGACGTCCTGCGGTTTCACCTCGATGACTACCATCTCGGCATGCGCGGCGGCGCCCGCCACGTCCACCGCACGCACGCCCAGCCGCTCCGAGAGCTCGCGCGCCCGTTCCGGGTGCCGTTCGGTCAACACCAGGTCCTCGGGGCCGCGCCCCGCCGCCAGCAGGCCCGCCAGCAGCGCCTCGCCGATCTTCCCCGCCCCCAGCACCGCGATCCGTGTCATGGCGCAGACGGTATCCCGGGGCGCGGCGGGGACCGGTGGGCTGTCATCAGGTGGGCAGCGGGGCGAGCGCCAGTTGACGGGCCTGACAGATCAAGCGGCCGCGGGCGTCGACGACCGTGACGTCCTCGTCGAACCAGGTGCCCGCCACCACGGTCGAACGGGACTCCAGGCGCAGCCATCCCGGGGCGGGCCGGGCGCGCAGCAGGGCCGTGAGCTGCACCGTCGGGGCCCAGCCGACCCGACCTGCCACGTTGAACACGGTGGGCGGCAGGATGTCGCCCGCGAGCAACGCGAAGAGGACGTCCACGGGCTCGTCGTGAGGTCGGGCCCAGCCGCGCAGCACCGGGGGGGCCTGCTCATTGCGCATGAAGCCGGTGGTGGCGGTGTCGAAGCGCAGGTCGCAGGAGGCGGCGAGGCCGAAGACGGTCTGCTCCGCGCCCGGGTCGAAGGCGTCGGAGGGCGGCTCGGCGGGCAGGCCTGGCAGGTCGGCCCACTGCGGCTCGTCGTCGGGCAGCACGCCCGCGGTGACGGTGGCCGCGAGCATCGGCCTGCCCCCCTGCGCCATGCGCACCGACACCACCGACACCGTGCGTCCCTGCTTGAGCACCTCGGTCGCCAGCTCGACGGGACCGGCGTCGGGGGCGCGCAGGAAGTCGGCGGAGATCGCCAGCGGGTCGGGGGACGCACCCGGCGACGCGGCGTCGAGGCGGGCGAGGCCCGCGCGGGCCAGCAGGACGAGCAGCAGGCCGCCGTGCGCCTTCGGGCCGACCGTCCAGCGGGGACCCAACTCCGCCCGGTAGGCGCCGTCGCCGAGCGACTCGATATCGATGGCGCCACGGAAGGGCGGCGCGGTCTCGGTGCCGGTCGTCATGGGGGAAAGCTCTATCACCACCAGGCGGCGCCCGCGGGTGCGGTGTCGCTCAGGTCACGCGGACCGGATGAACCGGGCGGGCCGGTGCAGGTGCCGGGTGCAGGTGGAGCCGGGCGAACAACAGCGACTCGGCCAGCAGCGCGGTGCGTTCGTCGCGGCGGCGGCAGCGGCGTGTGCTCACCTCCAGCACGACGACCCCGGAGAAGCCGGACGCGGTGAGCCGCTCGCACACCTCGGCGCACGGCTGGGTACCCCGACCGGGCACGAGGTGCTCGTCGCGCGGCGCGCCGCTTCCGTCGGTGAGGTGCAGGTGGGTGAGGTTGCCGCCCATCCGGTCGAGCATCGCGAGTGCGTCGGATCCGGCGGCGGCGGTGTGGGAGAGATCGAGTGTGTAGTGGCGGTGGCCGACCTCGGTAGGATCGAAGCCGGGGCTGTAGGGCACCGTCCGCAGGCCCCCGCGCTGCACCGGGAACATGTTCTCGACGGCCAGGGCGACGCCCGCGCGCTCGCCCGCGCGCGCCACCTCGTCCGCGAAGGCCGCGGCGTAGCGGCGCTGCCAGCGGAACGGCGGGTGCAGCACCACGGTGGACGCCCCGAACCGTTCGGCCGCCTCGACGGAGCGACGGATGCGCACGAGAGGATCGGCGTCCCACACGCGCTGGGTGACGGCCAGGCAGGGTGCGTGCACGGCCAGCACCGGGATCCCGTAGCGGTGCGCGAGGCGGTCGACCGCCGCGACGTCCTGGCTCACCGGGTCCGACCACACCATCAGCTCGACGCCGTCGTAGCCCAGCTCCGCGGCCAGCTCGAACGCCGCAGCCACCGGCTCCGGGTACACCGAGGCCGTGGACAGGGCAACAGGCGGCCCCGTGCTCATCTGCCGAGCAGGACGAGCAACGCAGGCGACACCGTGAGGAGCAGCCCGACCAGCACCGCGAACAGCGTGGTGCGGCGGTCGTTGTTGTGCAGCAACGCCCGCACGATCACCACCAGGCCGACGGTGACCAGCACCGCCGCCGCGAGCGCCACGACGGGCAGGCCGCGCCACAGGTACCGGAACAGCACCCACAGCACCGCACCGCCGAGCGCACCTGCGATCCACTGGCCCACCACCGCGGCCCAGGCCGGTGCGGCGGCCTCCTTCGCCGCAGC
Organism: Pseudonocardia sp.; assembly: GCA_030453005.1. GTDB lineage: Bacteria > Actinomycetota > Actinomycetes > Mycobacteriales > Pseudonocardiaceae > Pseudonocardia. The sequence continues at coordinate 4,736 of JAKDLE010000202.1, forward strand.
CGATGCCCGCCCCAGCCGCCGCTCCCGCGGCTTCGGCGCCTCCGCGACGGCGTCGTCGTGCTTCTCCAGATCGACCGGGGCGTCGGGATCGTCGGGCTCCCCGACGTCCGGCTCCCCGACGTCCGGCTCCCCGACGTCCGGCTCATCGTCGACCTCGACGGACGACCCCGGCGCCGACGACGCCTGCGCCGACGGCGGGCCGTCGTCGACGGCGGTGCCGGCCCGGCGGGCGTCGCCGGTGCGGGCGCGGTGCCACTCCGCGGCCTCCACGGGAGCGACGCCGATCATGGTCGACGAGCCGAGGTCGGGGCCCGCACCGACCGCGAGCGCCTCGGTCTCCGGTGCGACAGTGTCGGACGCGGCGGCAGGCGCAGGCTGCGACGGCAACGGCCCCGTGCGACCCTCGTCCACGGCGGGGGCGTCGTCGCGGACCCGCGGCATGACGTCGGTGGCCCGCTCGTTGGGCAGGTCGACCGGAGCCCGATCGGGGAAAACCGGCCTGCTCCACGAGGTCTCGGACGGGAAGCGCGACTGCTGCGGAACCTGCTCCCGCAGCACCGAGCGGTCGGGCTCCGGCGTGCGTGCCCTCCGCGGCGCGGGCGCCGCGACCTCCGCGTCGTACCCGCCCTGGTCCGGCTCGTCGTCGGGCGCCCGCCGGCGACGGCGACGACCGGTCGCGCCGGCGTCGCCGTGCTCGGCCAGGAGCTCGGCGACGGTGCGCTGGCGGGGGTGGTCAGTCTCTGAACTCATCCGGTACACCGTGCCTCGTACGACGTCAAGCATCCAAGTCCACCCGGCGCGTCCTGCGCCGAGCGGTCGTTCTGAACCGGGCGCGGGCGCGCTGACGCCTCCAACGTGTCGAGCCGTCGGAGGATGACGCCCTCACGCAACGCCCAGGGGCAGATCTCGAGCCGGGCGATTCGCAGAGCCCGCATCGCGGCCTCCGCGACGAGTGCCCCCGCCACCAGCTGGTGGGCCCGGCTGGGGCTCACCCCCTCCAGCTCGGCGAGATCGCCCGCGGACATGCGGGTGATGAACGCGACGAGCTGACGCAGCCCCACGTCGGTGAGCAGCCGTTCCCGCGGCCCCGCACGGGAGGGCGCGGCGCCGGTGAGCCGGGCCAGCGAACGGAACGTCTTGGACGTCCCGACGGCCAGCTCGGCGGTGCCCGCCTGCCGCAGCCGCCTGCCGACGGGGGCGAGTGCCGCGTCGAGGTGCCCGCGCAAGGCGTCGATCTCGTGGCGCGAGGGCGGGTCCGAGCGGAACCACTCGCGGGTGAGCCGCCCGGCGCCGAGCGGGAGCGACGCGGCCACGGTGGGATCCTCGTCGCGGCCCGCGGCGAGCTCCAGCGAGCCGCC
>JAKDLE010000203.1 GCA_030453005.1 Pseudonocardia sp.
TACCGACCGGCGTGGGTGGCGGCGCCGTCGGGCCGGCGGGCCTGCGCGCGGCCGATCCGGTGCCCCTGCCGCCCGTGGTCGTCCGTCCTGCCATGGGACCCACGGTATCCGGACGGGCCTCCCGCCTCGGTGACCGACGCACCCCCGGTCTCAGCCGTAGCGCGTCAGCACCACCCACGTCGTGGTGCGCACGGTCTCGCGACGGCCCGCGATGTCGTCCAGGACCGCGTCCAGCTCCCCCGCCGAGGCGGCGGTGACCAGCACCATCAGGTCGTACTCCCCCGTCACCGTCTCGATCTCCGACAGGCCGGGGAGCGCGGCGAGACGACGCACGTAGCCCACCGTGTCTGTCGTACGGATCACGATGCCGACGCGCGCGCGGTGCGCCGCCTGCGCGCCGGGCAGTGCGACGTCGGCGTGGTAGCCGCGCAGCGCCCCGACCCGTTCCAGCCGTTGGAGACGGGCCAGCACCGCCGTGCGGCTCAGGCCGACGGTGCGGCCGAGCTCGGCCATCGTCAGCCGGGCGTCGGCGGCGAGCAGGGCCAGCAGCCCCCGGTCCAGGTCGTCGAGCCGGCGATCCGTCGGTGGCACGGGCCACATCGTGGCACTTCGCCGCCGGACACCGACGATCGGTGTCGTGCCTGCACGGGGCGAGATCACGACACTGGACGCATGGATCCCGACCGCGTGCACGAGAGCCTGCGCCGACACCTGCTGGTGGACGGTTTCGACCTGGTGCTCGACCCCCGCGAGAGTGTGGGGTCGTGGGTGGTCGACGCCCGCGACGGCACCCGGTACCTCGACCTGTTCAGCTTCTTCGCCTCCGCGCCGCTGGGGTTGCACCACCCGGCGCTCACCGAGGACCCGGTGTTCCTCGCGGAGCTCACCGAGGCGGCGGTCGACAAGCCGTCGAACTCCGACGTCTACACCGTGGCGATGGCGCGGTTCGTGGAGACCTTCGCCCGCGTCGTCGGCGACCCGGCCCTGCCGCATCTGTTCTTCGTCGAGGGCGGGGCTGCGGCGGTGGAGAACGCGCTCAAGACGGCGTTCGACTGGAAGCGGCGGCACAACGCGCTGCACGGGCGGCCTGCGGAACGGGGGACCAAGGTGCTGCACCTGCGCCGCGCGTTCCACGGCCGCAGCGGCTACACGCTCTCACTCACCAACACCGACCCGGTGAAGACGGCGCTGTTTCCCACGTTCGACTGGCCGCGCATCGACGTGCCCGCCGTCCACCTGCACGCCGACGTGGCGGCCGCCGAGCAGGAGTCGCTGGCCCAGGCCCGCGCCGCGTTCGCCGCCCACCCACACGACATCGCCTGCTTCATCGCGGAGCCGATCCAGGGCGAGGGCGGCGACAACCACCTGCGCGCGGAGTTCCTGGCGGCGATGGCTGCGCTGTGCGTCGAGAACGACGCGCTGTTCGTCCTCGACGAGGTGCAGACCGGCGGCGGCACGACCGGCACCGCCTGGGCCTACCAGCAGCTCGGGGTGGCACCCGACGTCGTCGCGTTCGGCAAGAAGCTGCAGGTCTGCGGCATCATGGCGGGTGGCCGCGTCGACGAGGTGCCCGACAACGTCTTCGCCGTGTCGAGCCGGCTCAACTCCACCTGGGGCGGCAACCTCACCGACATGGTGCGCTCGCGGCGCTACCTCGAGGTCATGGAGTCCGACGGGCTCATCGAACGCGCCGCGGTGCTGGGCAAGCGCCTGCTCGACGGGCTGCGCGCCGTCCCCGGTGTCGAGAACGCCCGCGGCCGCGGCCTGTTCGCCGCCGTCGACCTGCCGAGCACAACCGCCCGGGGCGCGGCGCTGCGCCGTCTGCACCGCGACGAGCGGGTGCTGATCCTCGGCTGTGGGGAACGCTCCATCCGCTTCCGTCCGGCGCTGACGATCAGCGAGGACGAGCTGGACCTCGCGGTCGCGGCCCTGACCCGAGCGGTGGCCGCCACCGCGACCTGAGCGAACGGCACTCCCGCCCCACCAGGTTGGGCGGGAGTGCCGTTCGCTCGGTCGCTCAGCCCGCGATGACCGTGGGCACGATCATCGGACGGCGGCGGTAGGTCTCGCCCACCCACTTGCCCACCACGCGGCGGACCTGCTGGGCGATTCGGTGGGTGTCGACGATCCCGTCGGTGTGGCTGCGGGCGAGCTCCGCCTCCACCAGGGGCAGCACCCCCTGCAGCGCCTTCGGGTCCTCGGAGAACCCGCGGCCCGAGAGCGTGGGCGGGGTGACGGTGCGCCCGGTGGTGGCGTCGATCGCCACGGCGATGGAGATGAAGCCACCCTCGCCGAGCACGATGCGGTCGGCCAGCGTGGGCTGCTCGATGTCGCCGGTGGACACGCCGTCGACGTAGGCGCGGCCCACCTCGACCCGCCCGCTGATCGTGGCCCGGCCGTCGACGAGGTCGACGGTGACGCCGTTCTCGGTGACCACGACGGCGTCGGGGGACACCCCGGTCTGCACGGCCAGCTCGGCGTTGGCCCGCAGGTGGCGCCATTCGCCGTGCACCGGCATGACGTTGCTCGGGCGCACCGCGTTGTAGAGGAACAGCAGCTCCCCCGCGTAGGCGTGCCCGGACACGTGCACGCTCGCGTTGCGGTTGTCGATCACCTGGATGCCCGCCCGGCGCAGCCGGTTGACCACGCCGAACACGGCGTGCTCGTTGCCCGGGATCAGCGAGCTGGACAGGATCACGGTGTCGGTGGACCGCATCTGGAACGTGCGGTGCTCACCACGCGCGATCCGCGACAGCGCCGCCATCGGCTCACCCTGCGACCCGGTGCAGACGACGAGCAGCTGGTCCTCGGGCACGCTCTCGACGTCGTCGAGCGCCACCATCGTGCCCTCGGGCACGGTGAGCAGCTCCAGCTCGGTGGCGATCTCCATGTTGCGCAGCATCGACCGGCCGATCAGGCAGATCCTGCGCCCGTGCGCCACGGCACCGTCGACGATCTGCTGCACGCGGTACACGTTGCTGGCGAAGCACGCCACGAACGCGCGCCCCTGCGCCCGACCGATGGCGGCGGCCAGGTTCGGCCCCAACGACGCCTCCGACGGGGAGACCCCGGGGGTGTCGGCGTTGGTGGAGTCGCACAGGAACAGGTCGACGCCCTCGTCGCCCAGGCGCGAGAACCCGGGCAGGTCGGTGAGCCTGCCGTCGAGCGGGCGCTGGTCGAGCTTGATGTCGCCGGTGTGCAGGATGACGCCCGCAGGCGTGCGGATCGCCACCGCGAGGCACTGCGGGATCGAGTGGTTGACCGCGAAGTACTCGCACTCGAACGGGCCGTGCCGGGTGCGCTCGCCCTCGTTCACGGTGACCAGGTGCGGGGTGAGCCGGTGCTCCCGGCACTTCGCCGCCACCAGGGCCAACGTGAACGGGGACCCGACGATCCGCAGGTCCGGCCGCTGGCGCAGCAGGAACGGCACCGCGCCGATGTGGTCCTCGTGGCCGTGGGTGAGCACCAGTGCGTCGATGTCGCCGAGGCGGTCGAGGATGGGTCGGAAGTCGGGCAGGATCAGGTCGACGCCGGGCGCGTCGGCGTCGGGGAACAGCACCCCGGCGTCGACGACCAGCAGCCGGCCCCCGTACTCGAAGACCGTCATGTTGCGGCCGATCTCACCGATGCCGCCGAGCGTGGTGACCCGCAGGCCGCCCTCGGGCAGCGGGCCGGGCGGAGCCGTCGGCAGGCCCGGCAGGGCGGCCTCCACGACGGCGGGGGGTTTGGAATGCTCGCGCCGGTTCGGGCGGGACCGGGTGCGGTCGGACCGGGTGCGGTCGGACCGTGCGGGGGGATGACTCAAGGAACTCCTCAGATCGGTTGTGGACGGGTGTACTTCTCTGCGTGTGGGGGTGCCCTGCGCGTGCGGTCGCCCTGCGTGGGAGGCGCGCTGCGTGTGGGGTGCGCTGCGGAGGCTCCGCTCAGCCTCCATTCTCGCTCCGCAGGCTCCGCTCAGCGGTACGCGATCTCGGCCCCGAGGTCGGCGGTGGCGCGGGCGCCGAGCGCACCGTGGCCGTGGGGGCGGGCGCGGCGGCCGGCGCGGGCGTCGGCGTCGAGGGCGACCCCGGCCGCGTCGAGATCGGCGATGATCGCCGCCACCTCGGCGTCGGTGGCGGGCGGCAGCGGCAAGCGTGGATCGCCGACGTCGAGCCCGCGCAGGTGCATCGCGGTCTTGGCGAACACCGCCCCGCCGACGTGGCCCATCGCCCGGATGACCGGCAGCATCGTGGTGTTGAGGTTGCGGGCGCGGGTGGTCTGCCCGGCCTCGTAGGCGTCGAGCATCGCGCGCAGGCGGTCGGCCACCACGTGCCCGATGACGCTGACGAACCCGACGGCGCCCACCGAGAGCCAGGGCAGGTTCACCGGGTCGTCGCCGGAGTAGTAGGCCAGGGTGGTGTTGGCGATGATCTCGGTGCCGACGCGCAGGTCGTTGCGGGCGTCCTTGACCGCGACGATGCGCGGGTGCTCGGCCAGGCGCTGCAGCGTCTCCAGGTCGATCGGGATGACGCTGCGCGGGGGGATGTCGTAGAGCATCACCGGCAGCTCGGTGGCGTCGGCGATGGCGCCGAAGTGCAGCACCAGGCCCGACTGCGGCGGCCGCGAGTAGTACGGCGTGACCGTCAGCAGCCCGTGGGCCCCCGCCCGCTCCGCCGCCTGCGCCAGCTGCACGCTGTGCGCGGTGTCGTAGGTGCCCGCCCCGGCCACCACGGTGGCGCGGTCGCCGACCGCGGACACCACCGCGCGCACCAGCTCGGCCTTCTCGGCATCGGTGGTGGTCGGGCTCTCCCCCGTCGTGCCGTTGACCACCAGGCCGTCGTTGCCCAGGTCGACCAGGCGGCTCGCCAGCTCCTCGGCGGCGGCGAGGTCGAGCCCGCCGTCGGCGTCGAAGGGCGTGAGCATGGCTGTGAGCACCCGACCGAAGGGACGGCCCGGCGTGCGCGGGGCGACGGAGTTGGCGCTCATGGGGTTGACGGTACCGCCCCACCCCGACAACGCCCGCCGCAGCGCTCGACCCCCGTGCCCGAGGGGCCCGCTGATCGTCGTCGCGGAACCGGGAACGGGCTGGAGCACGCCGTAGGTTCCCCGATGGCGATCACGGTCGTGGGGGCCGCGCCGGGGGCAGGCAGCACCGTCCGGGCCGGAGGTGTCAGAGGCCGCGGGAGGCCCCCGCCAGCGCCTCGACGTCACCCCGCGTGCCCTCCAGCTCCACGCGCACCGCGGCGCGGCCGAAGGCGTGCAGCACGAGCTCACCCGGCTCGCCGACGATCGTCACCACGCCGGGGCCCGGACGCAGCACGTGCGACGCACCACCCGGGCGGCGCACCACGATCCCCACCGGGCTCGCGCGGTGCAGCATCCGTCCCATCCGCAGCAGCAGCGTCCACAGGGCCTCGTCGCGCGCGGCGTCGGGGGGGCGGGGCGTCCAGCCCGGCTCGCCGCGCCGCACGTCCTCGTGATGGACGAAGAACTCCGTGCCGTTCGCGAAGCCGTCCACCGCGCCGATCCGGTACGGCGACCACACCGGGGCGCCCGCCCGCAGCTCCTGCACCATCGCCGTCCACGGCACGGTGGCGTAGCAGGCCATCGCGTGCTCGGTGAGCGGGGCGAGCGCGGGCACCAGGATGCCCGGCGCGGCCCACGGCCTGCGCTCGCGCACGAGCAGGTGGGCCAGCAGGTCACGGGTGTCCCAGTCGCCGCACAGGGTGGGCCGGTCGGGCCCGACCCGGTCGAACTCGTCGCAGATCGCCGCTCGCTCGTCGGTGGCCAGACTCATGATCGCCACCCTACGGACCGAGCAGGCGCACAGGGGCCGACCGTGACCGTGACGGCCCGGTGCGACGACCCCGGCATCGGCACCCGGCGCGCGTCGTCGCCGCACCATCCCGGGCTGAGCAGGACGTGGTCGATCCGGGCCAGCAGGAACCGCCACTTGCCCACCGAGGTGGGCAGCCCGACGGTGTCGCGCATCGCGTCGACGAGGCCCGCGTCGCGGGTGAGGGTGCGGTAGTCGCGGCCGCGGTCGGTGCTGTTGAGGTC
>JAKDLE010000204.1 GCA_030453005.1 Pseudonocardia sp.
CCACCTGCCGCCGCACGCCCCGATGCCCGGCGCCCCGCCTTACCCGGCGCCCGAGGAGCTCCCCTCGCCCCCGGTCGGGGGGCGGGCGGGCCGCAGCACCTACCCGCTCGCTCTCGTCGCCGCCCTCGTGTGGGCCGCGGTGAACGTGGTGGGTCTGCTGGTCGTCTCGGGCCTCCCGCCCTCGGCGGACGCGGTGGGCGCCACGGTGGGCGAGGTGCTGGTCACCACGATGCTCGCGGGCACGGGCACCTGGCTCGTGGCACGGCGGCACCCGTGGGCGTTCTGGGTGCTGGTGCTCGTCGCCGCGCCGTTCTACTGGGTGCTGCGCCTCATCCAGACTGGCGGCGCGAGCTGATCACGCCGGTGTCGAACCCGGCGATGTGCAGCCCGCCGTGGAAACGCGCGTGCTCCACCTTCAGACAGCGGTCCATCACCACCTCCAGCCCCGCGGCCTCCGCGCGGCGGGCCACGGCCTCGTCGAACAGGCCGAACTGGGTCCAGAACGTGCGCACCCCGGCCACGGCCAGCACGTCGTCGAGCACGCCTTCGAGGTCCTCGCGGCGCCGGAAGACGTCCACGAGATCCGGCGTGACGGGCAGCTCGGCGAGGCTGCCGTACACGCGGCGCCCGAGGATGTCGGTGGCGTTCGGGTTGACGAAGTACACGTCGTAGTCGGTGCTCGCGAGGAGGTAGGTAGCGACGAAGTTGCTGGCCCGCGCCGGGTTGGGCGACGCGCCCACGACGGCGACGGTACGTCCGGCCGCCAAAATCTGCTGTCGGCGCGCAGCCGACGGGTTCGTCCAGTTCACGGCGTCGCCTTCGAGGCCGCGGCGAGGGCCTGGTCGAGGTCCCAGAGGATGTCGTCGACGTCCTCGAGTCCGACGCTGATCCGCACCAGGTCCGGGGGGACGCCCGCGTCGCGCAGCTGGTCGTCGCCCAGCTGCTGGTGGGTCGTGGAGCCGGGGTGGATGACGAGCGTGCGGGCGTCGCCGATGTTGGCGAGGTGGCTGCACAGCTGCACCGACTCGATGAACCGCTGCCCGGCCTCCCGTCCACCCACGGTGCTCGACCCCGTGACGCCGAACGAGAACACCGCCCCCGGGCCGAGCGGCAGGTAGCGCGCCGCGAGGTCGTGGTGCGGGTGGTCGGGCAGGCCCGCGTAGCGCACGTAGGACACGCGCGGGTCGGCGTGCAGCCACTCGGCGACGGCGCGCGCGCCTCCCACGTGCGCCTCCATCCGCTGCGGCAGCGTCTCCACGCCCTGGATCAGCAGGAACGCGCTGTGCGCGGAGAGGGTGGCGCCCACGTCGCGGAGCTGCTCGGCGCGCAGCTTGGTGAGGAAGCCGAACTCACCGAAGTTGCCCCACCAGTTCAGGCCGCCGTAGGACGGGATCGGCTCGGTCATCTGCGGGAAGTTGCCGTTGCCCCAGTCGAAGCGGCCGGACTCGATCACGACTCCGCCCAGCGTGGTCCCGTGGCCGCCGAGGAACTTCGTGGCGCTGTGCAGCACGATGTCGGCGCCGTGCTCGATCGGTCGGCACAGGTACGGCGTGGCCATCGTGGCGTCGACGGCCAGCGGGAGGCCCGCGGCGTGCGCGACGTCGGCGAGAGCGGCGAGGTCGGCGACCTCCCCGCCGGGGTTGGACACGATCTCGACGAACAGCAGCTTGGTGTTCGGCCGGATCGCCGCGGCGAACGCGGCCGCGTCCCCGCCGGGGACGAACGTGGTCTCCACGCCGAAGCGGCGCAGGGTGACGTCGAGCTGGGTGATCGTGCCGCCGTAGAGCCCGGCCGCGGCGACGATGTGGTCGCCCGCGCCGGCGAGCGCGGCGAACGTCAGGAACTGGGCGGCTTGGCCGCTCGCCGTGGCGACCGCCCCGATCCCGCCCTCCAGGCTCGCGAGCCGCTCCTCCAGCACCGCGACGGTGGGGTTCGCGATACGGCTGTAGACCAGCCCGTACTTCTGCAGCGCGAACAGGCTCGCCGCGTCGGTGGTGTTCTCGAACACGAAGCTCGTGGACTGGTAGATCGGCACCGCCCGGGCCCCGGTCGCGGAGTCGGGCACGTGCCCGGCGTGCACGGCTCGGGTGCGGAAGCCCCACGGACGGTCGTTCATCGGCCCATCCTCGCCGTCGGCGGGCGGGCCCGGTCATCCGGGGTCCGCCCGGTCAGCCCCGTGGGACGCGGACCAGCCCCTCCTGCACCGTGGTCGCGACGAGCGTGCCGTCCTGCGTGGTGAACCGCCCGGTCGCGAGGCCCCGCGAGCCGGAGGCGGTGGGCGAGTAGCAGGTGTAGAGCAGCCACTCGTCGGCACGGAAGGGCCGGTGGAACCACATGGCGTGGTCCAGGCTCGCCATCTGCACCTCCCGCTTGTCGTGGCGGGCGAGGACCGAGCCGAGCAGCGTGAGGTCGCTGGCGTAGGTGAGCAGGCAGACGTGCAGCAGCTTGTCGTCGGGCAGGGTCCCGTCGGCGCGCATCCACACGCGGGTCGGGTGCTCGGAGGCGTCGACGCGCTGCTCGGACCAGACCGGCTCGTCGACGAACCGGATGTCGAGCGGGCGCGGGATCCGGGTCATCCAGCCTGCGTCGTGGCCGGCGGCGACCCGCTGGCCCAGATCGGGCAGCGACTGCGGGGGCGGAACGTCGAGCGGCGCCGGCTCGGTGTGCTCCAACCCGTACTGCGGGACCTGGAACGAGGCCGACAACGAGAAGATCGCCTCCCCGTGCTGGATCCCGAGCACCCGCCGCGTGGTGAACGAGCGGCCGTCGCGCACCCGCTCGGCCTCGTAGACGATCGGCACGCTCGGATCGCCCGGGCGGATGAAGTAGGCGTGCAGGGAGTGCACCTCGCGGTCGTCGGGCACGGTGCGCCCGGCGGCGACCAGTGCCTGCCCCGCCACCTGCCCGCCGAATACGCGGGTGGGGCTCTGCGGCGGGCTGACCCCGCGGAACAGGTTGACCTCGAGCTGCTCCAGGTCGAGCAGTCTCACGAGCCCGTCGAGGACGGCCTGGCCGCGCGGCATCCCGTCGGCGGCGGTCTCGGACTCGGACGGTGGGGTGGTGGAGGTGCTCACCGCGGTATCCTCGCAGGCCCCGATCGACGACGCACCGCACCGCGCGGACCGCGGGTGAGCCCGCTCCGACGGCTGACACAGCGGTTCCGCATCCCGCACAGTGGTTGCAACCGCTGCGCGGAGCCCGCAACGGCTGTGCGAGCCGCGGCCTCAGCCCACGTCCTCCTCGCCCAGGCGGTGCACCCGGATCAGGTTCGTGGAGCCGGCCGTGCCGGGCGGCGACCCGGCGACGATGACGACGAGGTCGCCGGGTTCGAAGCGCTCCAGCGCAAGCATCGCGTGGTCGACCTGGCGCACCATCGCGTCGGTGGAGTCCGCGAAGCCGACGAGGAACGTCTCCACCCCCCAGGTCATCGCGAGCTGGCTGCGCACCTCGGGCGTCGGGGTGAACGCGAGCAGCGGGAGCCGGGTGTGCAGCCGGGACAGCCGACGGACGGTGTCGCCGGACTGCGTGAACGCCACGATCGCGCGCGCGGAGAGCCGCTCGCCGATGTCGCGGGCGGCGTAGGACAGCACACCGCGCTTGGTGCGCGGCACGTGGTTGAGCGGTGGGACCCCGACCGGCCCGTCCTCGACCGCCTCGATGATCTGCGCCATCGTCTGCACCGTCTTGATCGGGTAGCGACCCACGCCGGTCTCGCCCGAGAGCATCACGGCGTCCGCGCCGTCGAGCACGGCGTTGGCGACGTCGGAGGCCTCCGCGCGCGTCGGCCGCGAGTTCGTGATCATCGACTCCAGCATCTGCGTGGCGACGATCACCGGCTTGGCGTTCTCGCGCGCGATCTGGATGGCGCGCTTCTGCACCAGCGGCACGTGCTCCAGCGGCAGCTCGACGCCGAGGTCGCCGCGGGCGACCATCACCGCGTCGAACGCGAGCACGATGGCCTCGAGGTTGTCGACGGCCTCGGGCTTCTCCAGCTTGGCGACGACGGGCAGCCGCGGGCCCTTGGCGTCCATGATCCGGTGGACGTGTTCGATGTCGGCCGGGCTGCGCACGAACGACAGCGCCACGACGTCGACGCGCAGGTCGAGGGCGAACTCGAGGTCGCCGATGTCCTTGTCGCTCATGGCGGGCACCGAGACGTTCATCCCGGGTAGCGAGAGGCCCTTGTTGTCGCTGACCGGGCCGCCCTCGGTGACCGTGCAGACGACGTCGTCGCCCTCGACCTTGAGGACCCGCAGGCCGACCTTGCCGTCGTCGACGAGCAGCCGGTCGCCCTCGCGGGCGTCGTCCGCGAGCCCGGCGTAGGTGGTGGACACCCGGTCGTGCGTGCCCGCCACGTCCTCGACGGTGATCCGCACCTCCTCACCGGTGCGCCACTCGGCGGGCCCCGCGGCGAAGCGGCCCAGGCGGATCTTGGGGCCCTGCAGGTCGGCCAGGATGCCCACGGCGCGGCCCGCGGAGTCGGCCGCCTCGCGGACCATTCCGTACACGCGCGCGTGGTGCTCGCGGGTGCCGGGGCGGCAGTTGAGCCGGGCCACGTCCATGCCTGCCTGCACGAGCTCACCGATGCGGTCCGGGGTGGCGGTGGCGGGCCCGATGGTGCAGACGATCTTCGTGCGACGAGTCACAGCACGGCAGTCTAGACCGTGCACTTGACCGATCAGGAACGGTAGCGGGTGAACGTCCGGTGACGCCGGCGTCCCCGGGCTACCGGCGGGGCCGGTCGCTGGGCCCGACGTGGTCGACGAGCCACTCGGTGAGCGGCACCAGCGCACGCCAGGTGCCGACGACCCGGTGGAGGCTCTCGGGCCCGTGCAACGCGTCGTCGGGCGGCCACCGGCGCCACGCGTAGAGGGAGCGGTGGCGCAGCAGCGCGAGCCGGGGGTGCTCCGGGTCGACCCCGCGGGGGCGGGTCTTGAGCTGCTCGCCCGCCACCGTGGCGCCCGCCGCCTCCACCGCGGCGAGCCGCGCCGCGAGGTCGTCGCCGCGCCGGGGGTCGTCGACGGCGGTGCGGTAGCGGGCCACCTGGTCCGGCGCCATCTGGTAGTAGCCTGCCGCGGCCATCAGCCCGTCGGCCCCGACCTGGACGTAGAACCCGCCGACGGTGGCGCCGCAGTGGGTCTTGTAGGGCGTCTTGTCGTGGGAGAAGCGGATGTCTCGGTGCGGCCGGAAGATCTTCCCGGCCCCGAACTCGGGCTCGCACGCGGCGAGCAACGCCTGCATCGGCGCCCGCACGTCACGCTCGTAGGCACCCCGATGGTCGCTCCAGTAGGCCTTCGAGTTGTCGGCTGTGAGGCCGTCGTAGAACTCGACGGCGTCTTCGCCGAACCCGGCGAACCCCGTCACGGGAGCGGGGTGTCGCGGTCGCGGTCGCGGTCGGCGCCGGCCCGACGGCCCTCTCCGTCCGGCTCCGCCCCGCCCGCCTCGGCAGGCTCCTCGTCGGCCCGCTCGACGACCTCGCGGCCACGACGGCCGAACGCCACGTACAGCGCCGCCAGCACGAACACGACGACCGAGACCACGGCGTTGATCCGGACGTCGCCGAACACGCGGGTGGCCGGGTCGGCGCGCATCAGCTCGATCCAGAACCGGCCCGCGCAGTACCCGGCGACGTAGAGGGCGAACGCCCGGCCGTGCCCGAGCCGGAACCGTCGGTCGGCCCACACCACGAGCGCGGCCACCCCGAAGTTCCAGAGCAGCTCGTAGAGGAACGTGGGGTGCACGACCGCGATCGGGGTGTCGTTCAGCGCGACCCCGGTGAGCGGCGCGGCGAGCCCGGTGTCGGGGTCCACCCGCTCGTAGATCTCCAGACCCCACGGCAGCATGGTGGGCCGACCGTAGAGCTCCTGGTTGAACCAGTTGCCCAGGCGCCCGATGCCCTGCGCCACGACGATGCCCGGCGCGACGGCGTCGGCGAAGAACGGCAGCGGCACCCCACGGCGCCTGCACGCGATCCAGGCGCCCACCGCGCCGAGGGCCACCGCGCCCCA
>JAKDLE010000205.1 GCA_030453005.1 Pseudonocardia sp.
CACCCTTCGACAAGCTCAGGGCGAACGGATCGGAGTTTAGATGCCGTCTACCAAACCCAACGCGCTGGCGTGGCTGCTCGTGTCGCTGATCATCATCGTTCTCGACCAATGGTCGAAGGCATGGGTGCTCGGCACACTGCCCGAATACACCGCCGTCCCGGTGATCGACGGGTTCTGGAACTGGTATCGCACCTACAACACCGGCGCGGCGTTCAGTATGGGCACGGCGCTGACCCCGCTGTTCACCCTGATCGCCGTGGTTGTGGTGGGCTGGATCGTCGTCCAGGCGGCGCGGATCGCCACCCGCGGCTGGGCCGCCGCCGTGGGCCTGATCGGCGGAGGGGCGGCCGGCAACCTCGTGGACCGGATCCTCCGGCCGCCGGGAGTGGCCCGCGGCGCCGTCGTGGACTTCATCGACGTGGCCTGGTTCGCCTCGTTCAACATCGCCGACACGGCCCTCACCTGCGGGGTGGCACTCGCGGTCCTGCTGGCCTGGCGTGATGTGCCGCTACTCCGCCGGACCGGTCCGCGGGACGGCGAGCAGTGAACCGTTCTCATCCCGGCGCCGCACCGACCAGCAGGCCCGGACCGTAGGTCGTCGGGGTCGGGTCAGCCCCGGTAACTGACCGTGCGCATCATGCCGTCCTCCATGTGGTAGTGGTTGTGGCAGTGGAACATCCAGTTCCCGGGGTTGTCCGCGCGCCAGTCGAAGGTCAGCTCTCCGCCGCGGGCCGGAACCGCGGCGGTGTCCTTGATCGGCCCGTTTCCGCCGGCGGTGGACACCCGGAAGTGGTGTCCGTGCAGATGCATGGGGTGCCACTTCATGCTGTCGTTGCGCAACGTGAACCGCACCCATTCGCCCCCGTCGACGAAGAACGGTTCCATCGGGTCGAGGCCGTCGGCGACGATGTCGGTGCCGGACAGGGTCAGCGCGAAGGTCCGGTCCGGCGCACCGCTCGCCGGGGTCTCCGGCTCGCCTGCGTTGACGAGGTCGTCGTAGGACAGGAGCCGCCCGTCGAGTTCGCTCGGGCGCAGGTCGGCGGGTGGTGTTGCGGACCCGGCCGCATCCAGGTAGCGCAGGATCGCGCGGCCGTGTCCTGTTCGTCCCTCCGGCAGCACGCCCACCTGCCAGGCGCCCGGGGCGTCGGCGTCGACGAGCACGTCGTAGCGCTCGCCCATCCCGAGGCGGAGGGCATCCACCGCGACATGCTGCACGGGCATCCCGTCGGCGTGGGTCACGGTCAACCGGTGGCCGCCGATCGCGAGGCGGAACCCGGTGTCGGCGGCCGCGTTGATCACCTGCAGACGTATCCGGTCGCCCCGGCGGACCTCCATCGTGAACGGATCGGCCGGGGGCCGGGTGTTGACGAGGGTGAGCGGGTAGAAGCGGCCCCCGAAGGAGACGCGGTCGCGCGGATCGATCGGAGCGGCGGTCTCGGCCGGGTCGTGGTCGCCGTGGCCGGTCGAACTCTCGGGACTGTCGTCGAGGCCGTCGCGCCAGTCGTCCAACAGCAGCGTGTACTCGCGGTCATAGGACATCTCCTCGCGGCGCGGCTCCACGATCAGGGCACCGTAGAGACCCCGATCGAGCTGATGCCCGACGTGCGCGTGGTACCAGTGCGTCCCCGGCTCGGGCACGACGAACTCGTAGTCGAACCCCGTACCCGGTTCCACGGGGGCCTGCGTCAGGAAGGGGGCCCCGTCCATCGCGTTGACCAGCGAGATGCCGTGCCAGTGCACCGTCGTCGGATCGGTCAGCCCGTTGCGCAACGGGGCCCGCAGGGTCTCTCCTTCCCGGATCCTGATCTCCGGCCCGGGCACGCCCCCGTTGTAGCCCCAGGTCTGCACGGATGTGCCGCCGAGGTCGAGTTGGACCGGCGCGGCGTCCAGGCCGATCGCGCGGACCCCGGGGGTCCGCCCGGGGATGGTGCCGGCACATGCGCCCAACGCGAGGAGCCCGGCGCCCGCGCCGGCCATCGTCAGGACCCTTCTCCGTGTCCAGCCGGCGGGGCGCGTGTCCCGAGCGTCGCCGAGCACGTGTCGGCCGGGATCACGGGACGGCCGGGTCTCGGCCGTCATCCCGGTCCGACCATGATCTCGGCACCGCCGACCACCCGGCGGGGAGGCTCGAACAGCGCCTCCTCGACGGTGACCGGGGTCGTCATGCCCGGCGCGGTATGCGGAGTCCCCCGGACGTCGGCAACGCCGACCACGGTGTCGTCGGGGAACCTGATCCAGCCGATCCGGTCGTCGTTCTCCCCGGCGGCCGCCGCCGTGTAGAGGCCGGTCGGTTCCTCCCCCTGCACAGCGACGAACGACCACTCGGCGCCGTCGGCGGACGTGACTCCGCCGTGGACGACGCGGCCATGGATTCCTCCGACCAAGGTCGATCCGTCGGCCGCTCGAAGGTCGAGCAGCCCCCCGGTCCCATCGCCGTCGTACCAGACACCCAGCTCGATTCCGTCGCTCACGAAGCCGGTCGCTCGACCGTCGTGCACGGCGACGGCAACAGCGATGATGCCGTCGGCGGAGCGGCCGACGAACGTCGTATCCGGCTTCGCTTCGGACGTCGAGCCCGACGTCGGTGCGGCAGCGACAACCGTGCCGTCGATCGGGTCAGGACCGCCGCACCCTGCAGCGATCGTCACAGCGGCCGACACCAGGACCGCTCGGGATGCGACGGCGACCGTTTCATGCACGCGCGGGCGTTGCCACATTGCCCCTCCGAGTGACGCGACTGGTGCTCATGAACTCGCCGCACGCCCGACTTTTGTCACTGCTCTGTACGGGCCGGGCTGATCGACGCCCGGTCACCCGTCCAGCCGTGTAGGCGTTCAGGCCCGGGGGTCGATCTCCTCCGCGGATCTGCCGCCGCGGGCCTGCAGCCAAGCGACGAGGTCGGTGGCCTCCCGTCGTCGGGCGGCGTCGAGCGGCGTGAGACGTTCCCAGTCGGGGATCCAGTTGAGGTCGGCGCCTCGGGCGACGAGATACTCGGCGCAGTTCCGACGGCCACCGTGACAGGCGCCCCAGAACGCGCGGTTCGTCTCCTCAGCCGCAGGACCAGGTGCGGCGCCGAACGCGGCTTCGACCCGATCGATCAGCCCGAGTGTCGCGCAGTCGATGAGTGTCGTGCGGGCGCCTCGCTCGACCAGTCTCAGTCCGGCTTCCCAGTTCCCGAACGCCCGCGCATCTGCCAAGGGAGTGCCGCCGGCGATGACCGCACCCGGCGCGTCGATGTCGGCGCCGAAGTCGAGGAGGGCGTCGAGTACCGCGACGTCGTTGGAGCTCGCCGCCCAGTGGAGCGGGGTCTCCTCGTGCGGGCCGCGGAAGCGGGCGTTGACATCCGCCCCGGCTTCGACGAGCGCGCGCACGACGTCGGCGCCGTGGGGGAAGTGCCCGGGCCAGTCGGTGACCACGTGCAGCAGTGTCCGGGACATGCCGTTCGGCTCGTCGTCGCCGAGTCGGGCGGTTGCCAGGTTCTGGTGCTCGGACAGCAGTTCGCGCAGTCGAGGAACGTCACCGGCGTGGATCGCCTGCACCGCGGCGACCGCCACGGGATCGCTTGTGCCCAGCGCGGCGGTGGCCTGGCCGTCGGGAGAGGCGGTCGAGGTGTTGCCCCCGATCCGCAGCCGGTTTCCGCTCGGGTCGGTCACGTTGAACTCGGTCATGCCCCACGGCTCGATCTTCAGGTTCGACACGGGAAGTCGAGCCGCCTGCCAGCGCGCATGCCAGGCATCCGGTTCTTCGACGTGCAGGTAGCACGCCGTCGGATTGGACGCGACCTCCAGATCGGGGCGAAGGTCCAGGTGTGCGAGCTCTGCGCCGTTGACGAGCACGAACGCGTACCCGGTGTCGAACAGCTCCACGGTGACACCGGCACGTGTCCAGAACTCGCGGGCCTCGGTCATGTCGCGCACCGGGAAGATCGGTGTCAACGACGGTCGGGCGTGCGTGTGCGCGGACATCCACTCGACGCATCCGCTGCAGATCGCGACGTCCGGGCGGCAGGCCATCCGGGTGAGCTCCGGCTCCGTGCGTGGCTCGCCGCAGCAGGCACACGCCAACGACGTCACATCGTCGATCTCGGTCATCGTGCAGCCTCCTCGTGACGTGGTGGAGGCTAGCGATTCCGGCGGCTCCCTGGAACATGTCAGATGCGACTGCCGGCGAGGTGCATGGGCACCGCTTAGCGGGTGTGGCTCTCGACTCTGCCCGACGCCCGCACCCGCCGGCGAAGGGCCGGTCGCCCAGCCCGATCCGAGTGAGACCGCCGGCCGCATCGCCGCTGAAGTAACGACGGCTCTTCGGCGGTCACACGTCGATCGGTCGAGCGTCCCGGGTCCTTCGGGCTCGCCACGGGCGCCGGGCGACCCGAGTCGCGCCCCACCGCGGCCGGCGGGGCCGCCCGACGCACCGTCGGGTGCACCTCGGATCTTTTCGGAGCGCACCATGACCAGTACCGACACCTTCCTGACCACCCGCAATGCGACCGTCGCCGATCTGGTGGCGCTGCTACAGGCACAGCACGTCGCGAAGCTCGACGTCGTCACGCCGGCCCGGCATCTGGCGGCCGATCGCGGCCGGCTGCGCCTGATCGGTGTCGGTGAGCCCCGCCTCACCCCGGACGGAGTCTCGGTGGCGGAGACCCTGCTGCAGCCAACAGTGATCGCCGACGCCGGGATCGCCGAGAAGCTCGGCATCCCCCTGCCGTACCTACGGCGGCTGCGCGCGGAGCAGATCGGCCTCTACGACGCGAACGTCAACACCTGGCTCGGTGACGAGCCGGATCGCCGCTTCCTCGTCCGTGGCCTGCACGATGCGGGCGGCGGCGTCGGCATCGCCCGGGCGCTGCTGAGCGACTCCTACCGGGTGGTCGACAACCTCGACGTTCTCATGGCGGTGCTGGACGGCGTCCGCACCGCCGGAGTGCAGGTCGACATCGCCGGTTGTGACCTGACCGAGCGTCGCATGTACGTGAAGGTTCGTGCCCCGCAGGTCGCCGAGTACGCCCCCGACCTGTTGGCCGGGTACCGCTCCCCGTTCACCGGGGCGCGCGGGGCGGACAACCCGGTGGTGTTCGCCGGGTTCGTGGTGTCGAACTCCGAGACCGGGCACGGCTCGTTCTCGCTGACCCCGCAGCTGACCGTCCAGGTCTGCGACAACGGCATGACGATTACGAAGGACGCGGTCCGCGAGGTCCACCTCGGCGGCCGGCTCGCGGAGGGGGTGGTGCGCTGGTCATCCGACACCCAGGACGCTGTGCTCGATCTGGTCGTCAAGCAGGCCCGCGACGCCGTGGCCACGTTCCTGGACCACGGCTACGTCCGGGCGAAGCTCGCCGAGATCACCCGCCACGCCCGCGTCGCGATCACCGACCCGGCCGCGACGTTGGAGCACGTCGGGAAGGCGCTGCGGTTCACCGCTGAGCAGCAGGCCACGATCCTGGCCCACTTCATCCGGGGCTCCGACATCACCTCCGGCGGGGTGCTGCATGCGGTGACGTCGGCCGCGCAGACCCTCGCCGACGCCGACGCCGCGCATGACCTGGAGCGCCACGGGCTGCGTGCGATGGCCCTGGCCGCCGCTCACGCCGCATAGCCACGCTCCGACCACATTGCAGGCCGGGCCCGGGCGAGTCCGCCGGGCCCGGCCTCGCCTCGCCAGCTTCCTCTCCGAGAAGGACCACGCCATGACCTGCGTTCCGCGTAATTCAGGTGGCCTAGAGGCCATGATCTAGGGCATGACCTGGGGATACGCGTAGAGACACGCCGGAGAGGCGTGTCTCTAGGTGGTGGTGTTGGTGCTTGTCAGCGGCTGGGGGGCGTGAGTTCGATCATCTGCTTGGGGGCGGGGATCCCGAGCTTGGCGAAGAGGTCCTGTTGGGGCTTGGACAGGTCGCTGCGCTGGCGGAAGGTCCCGGTGGGGCCGGTGAAGGTGCCGGCGTGGAGCCGTTCGAGGTCGCGGCGGATGTTGTGCCAGGTGTCGCCGGTGGTGGTCTCGATGACGC
>JAKDLE010000206.1 GCA_030453005.1 Pseudonocardia sp.
GCCGCGGGCTCGGCCCACACCTTGGCGTGCTCGGCGAGGGTGAGGGTGCCGCGCACGGCGTCGGCGTCGGAGACGACGAGCACGTCGTGCACCAGCTCACGGACGTGAGCCAGAGTCAGCTCCGTGACGTGGGGCGCGGACAGCGTGCTCACGATCGAGGTGGGCTCGATCGGCACCGGGGCACCGGCGGCGAGGGCGCGGCTCATGGTCTCGGCGCCCTCGGTCTCCACGCCCCACACCCGCACCTCCGGTCGCAGCGCGCGGAAGACGGTGGAGACGCCCGAGATCAGGGCCCCGCCGCCGACGCTGACCAGCACGTCGGTGACCTCCGGCGCGTCCGCCGCCAACTCGGCCCCGACGGTGCCCTGCGCGGCGAGCACCGCGCGGTCGTCGAACGGGTGCAGCAGCGTCAGCCCGTCGGCGACGAGCTCGTCGAGCAGCGTGAACGCGCCCGCCATGTCCGGGGTGAGCCGCACCGTGGCGCCGCTCGCCCGGCACTGCTCCACCGCGCGGCGCGGCACCGACTCGGGCATGACGACCGTGGCCGCGACACCGAGCGACCCCGCCGTGTCGGCCACCGCGAGCCCGTGGTTGCCGCCGCTGACCGCCACCACCCCGGCCGCGCGTTCGGCGTCGGACAGCCCGAGCAGCTTGTGGAACGCCCCCCGCGGCTTGAACGACCCGGTGCGCTGCAACAGCTCCAGCTTGAGCGTGACCGCAGCGCCCAGGTGGGCGGTGAGCCCCGGGGAGAGTGCGGTCGGGGTGCGCAGGACGCGGCCCGAGATCCGGTGTCCGGCGGACGTGACGTCGTCGAGGGAGATCAGAGGGGGCACGACGCCACGGTAGGCCGGCGTCACCGCACCGGCACGACATCCGGGGCGCCCATGCGGGCCGAGTCGGCCGTCTCGTCGTCGGGCATCTTCTGGCTCTCCCGCTCGGCGTCGACGCGCTTGCGGTAGTGCTCCACCTCCCGCTCGACCTGCTCGTCGCTCCAGCCCAGCACCGGCGCCATGAGTGCGGCGACCTCGTCGACGGACCCGATGCCCCGGTCGAACGTCTCGATCGAGATGCGGGTGCGGCGGGCGAGGACGTCCTCGATGTGCCGGGCGCCCTCGTGCGAGGCCGCGTAGACGACCTCGGCGCGCAGGTGGTCCGGCGCGCCCGCGAGCGGCTCGGCCAGCGTGAGATCGTCGACGACGAGGTCGAGCACCTCGTCGACGAGTGAGCCGTAGCGGCCGAGCAGGTGCTCCACGCGCGCGACGTGCAGCCCGTAGCGGTGCGCGAGCTGGTAGCGCGCGTTCTTCATCGCCGGGTAGCCCTCGGCGCCCAGCAGCGGCACGTTCTCCGTGACCGACGGCGGCACCTTGGTGTCGAGCCCGTGCACGGCCGCGTCGACCGCGTCGCGGGCCATGATCCGGTAGGTCGTGTACTTGCCGCCCGCGACGACCACTAGCCCCGGCACGGGGTGTGCCACGGCGTGCTCCCGGGAGAGCGTGGACGTGGATTCCGACTCGCCCGAGAGCAGCGGCCGCAGCCCGGCGTAGACGCCTTCGACGTCGGCGTGGGTGAGCGGCTGCTCGAGGACCTTGTTGACGTGGTCGAGGAGGTAGTCGATGTCGGCGGCCGACGCGGCGGGGTGCGCCTTGTCCAGCGCCCAGTCGGTGTCGGTCGTGCCGATGATCCAGTGCCGGCCCCACGGGATGACGAACAGCACCGATTTCTCGGTGCGCAGGATCAGCCCCGAGCTGCCCTGGATGCGGTCCTTGGGCACCACCAGGTGCACGCCCTTGCTGGCACGCACCTTGAACTGCCCGCGCTCGCCGACCAGGCTCTGGGTGTCGTCGGTCCAGACGCCGGTGGCGTTGATGACCTGCTTGGCGTGCACCTTGATCGTGGCGCCGCTCTCCAGGTCGTGCACCTCCGCACCAGTCACGCGCTCGCCCTCGCGCAGCAGGCCGACCACCCGGGCCCGGGTGGCCACGTGCGCGCCGTAGGCCGCGGCCGTGCGGGCGAGGAACATGGTGTGCCGCGCGTCGTCGACCTGCGCGTCGTAGTACTGCAGCGCCCCGACCAGCGCGTCGCTGCGCAGCGACGGCACGATCCGCCGCGCGCCGCGTCGGGTGAGGTGGCGGTGGCGGGGCAGGCCGCGCGCCCGGCCCGACAGCGTGCCGAGCACGTCGTAGAGCGCCACACCCGCGCCCGCGTAGAACCGCTCCCACACGTGATGGGTGAGCGGGTAGAGGAACGGCACCGGGCGGATCAGGTGCGGTGCGAGGGTGTCGATGAGCAACCCGCGCTCCGCCAATGCCTCCGCGACCAGCCGGAAGTCGAGCATCTCCAGGTAGCGCAGGCCGCCGTGGATCAGCTTGCTCGAACGGCTCGACGTGCCGGAGGCGAAGTCGCGGGCCTCGACGAGCCCGACGGACAGGCCGCGGGTGGCGGCGTCGAGTGCGCTGCCCGCGCCGACGACACCGCCCCCGACGACCAGCACGTCGAGTTCGGTCCCGGAGGTCGTCGCCGCCATCGCCTCCAGCGCCGACTCGCGTGCGGCGGGGGAGAGCGCGACCGATCTCATCTGTTGTCCTCTCGTAGTGCGTACGGCTCCTAGTCGACGTCCACCCAGTCCAACGTCCGGGTGACGGCCTTCTTCCACCGCTCGTAGCCCTCGTCACGCTGTTCGTCGGACCACTGCGGCGTCCACCGCTTCGACTCGTTCCAGTTGGAACGCAGCTCGTCGGTGTTCTTCCAGAACCCGACGGCGAGCCCGGCCGCGTACGCCGCGCCCAGCGCGGTGGTCTCCGCGACCACCGGCCTGCTGACGTCCACGCCGAGTATGTCGGCTTGGATCTGCATGCACAGCTCGTTGGCGGTGACGCCGCCGTCGACCTTGAGCGTCTCCAGGTGCACGCCGGAGTCGGACTCCATCGCCTCGGCGACGTCGCGGCTCTGGTAGCAGATCGCCTCCAGCGTGGCCCGCGCCAGGTGGGCGTTGGTGTTGTAGCGCGACAGCCCGACGATCGCGCCGCGCGCGTCGGAGCGCCAGTAGGGCGCGAACAGCCCGGAGAACGCCGGCACGAAGTAGACGCCGCCGTTGTCGGGCACCTGCCGGGCCAGCGACTCGCTCTCCGAGGCACCCGAGATGATGCCGAGCTGGTCGCGCAGCCACTGCACAGCCGAGCCCGTGACGGCGATCGAGCCCTCCAGGCAGTAGACGACGGGCTCGTCACCGAACTGGTAGCCGACGGTCGTGAGCAGGCCCGCGTCGCTGCGCACCAGCTCGGTGCCCGTGTTGAGCAGCATGAAGTTGCCGGTGCCGTAGGTGTTCTTCGCCTCGCCCGGGGCGAAGCAGACCTGGCCGACGGTGGCCGCCTGCTGGTCGCCGAGGTCACCGGTGATCAGCACCTCGCCACCGAAGGGGCCGTGGGTCAGCGTCGTGCCGTAGCCTCCGGGACACGAGCTGGGCCTGATCTCGGGAAGCATCGAGCGCGGGATGCCGAAGAGGCCGAGCAGCTCGTCGTCCCAGTCGAGGGTCTCCAGGTCCATCAGCATGGTGCGGCTGGCGTTGGTGGGGTCGGTGACGTGGCTGCCACCCTTTTCATAGGCCCCGTTCACACCCCCGGTCAGCTGCCAGATCAGCCAGGTGTCGGTGTTGCCGAAGATCGCGTCGCCGCGCTCGGCGGCCTCCCGGGCGCCGTCGACGTTGTCCAGGATCCATTGGATCTTCCCGCCGGAGAAGTACGTGGCGGGCGGGAGCCCGGCCTTGCGGCGGATGACCTCGCCGTGGCCGTCCCGCTCCAGCGCGGAGGCGATGCGGTCGGTGCGGGTGTCCTGCCAGACGATGGCGTTGTAGAGCGGCCGCCCGTTGCGCCGGTCCCAGACCACCGTGGTCTCGCGCTGGTTGGTGATGCCCAGCGCGCACAGGTCGTCCGCGCCGAGCTTGGTCTTGTTCAGACCGCTCTGGATGACCGCGGACGTGCGCTCCCAGATCTCGACGGGGTTGTGCTCCACCCAGCCGGCCTGCGGGAGGATCTGCTCGTGCTCGAGCTGGTGGCGGCCCACCTCGTTGCCGCCGTGATCGAAGATCATGAACCGGGTGCTGGTGGTGCCCTGGTCGACGGCACCGACGAACTCTGCCATGGAACTCTCCTTCATCTGGTTCGCTGCGGGTTCGGACGCGGTGATCGGACCGCCTACTCCTCGTCCGCCGTGGTGGGGGCGACATCCGGGCCCTCGTGGGTACGCCCGGGCTCGACGGCCGCGCCGGCGCGGGCGTGCAGGATGTCGCCGATGAAGAGGTCGCCGATGAAGAGGTCGTAGAGGAGGATGCCGATGACGCCGCCGACGAACGGCCCGACGATCGGGACCCAGAAATACCAGCTGAACGAGCCGTCGACGGTGCCGGGCAGTGCGGTCTCACCCCAGCCGGCCAGCCAGGTGAACAGGCGCGGGCCGAAGTCGCGTGCGGGGTTGATCGCGTACCCTGCGTTGGCGCCGAATGACATTCCGATGGCGGCCACGGCCAGACCGATCATGAACGGCCCGAGGTTCGCCTTGACCGCGGTGTTCCGAAGGTCGATCACCGCGATGACGAAGATCAAGAGGAAGGCGGTGCCGACGATCTGGTCGAGCAACGGCCCCAGGTTGTCGCCGCCGTAGTACGGCGCGGGAAAGGTCGCGAAGATGGAGAAGGACGCCAACCCTCCGGCCGCGTCCCGCGTGGTGTTCGAGGCGGCGTTGAACGCGTCGATCGCCTGCCAGTACAC
This sequence comes from Pseudonocardia sp., assembly GCA_030453005.1. Lineage (GTDB taxonomy): Bacteria > Actinomycetota > Actinomycetes > Mycobacteriales > Pseudonocardiaceae > Pseudonocardia. Next base: position 4,764 of record JAKDLE010000206.1, read on the forward strand.
GGCGTAGACGAGGGCCGCGCCGACGAAAGCGCCGACGACCTGGGCGGCGATGTAGGGGCCCACCTTCCGCCACGGGAAACCGCGCCGAATCGCGAAGGCCAGAGTCACCGCCGGATTGATGTGGGCACCGCTCACACCGCCCGCGACGTACACCCCGAAGGCGACGGCGAAGGCCCAGCCCCAGGCGATCAGCAGCCAGTCGCCCGCTCCCAGGAAGAAGGTCGTCGGGTCGGCCGTGCGCCCGGACCCGGGCAGCGCGACGACCGTCATCGCCACGGAGCCGCAACCGAACGCGATCAGGACGAAGGTTCCGAAGAACTCGGCGAGTACCTCCCCCCAGGTTCCGCCGAGCCGTTTGAGTCCGCTGCCGTCGACGACGCCCTTGCGCAGCGCCTTCCGGATGGGTGTGATCGTGGTCATGAGCGTGTCTCCTGTGTTCCGGCGGGTGGCACCCCATCCGCTCGACCCGCGAAGCGGCCTCGACACGTGCGCGTTCCCCGAAGTCCTCCTCGAAGGCCCCCATGACGGGCCTGGCGAGGACGCTAGGAACGCGGCGGGGGAGCGTCAACGCCGGTCGTTCGGCATTGTCGAACCCCCGTCCGGGCGAAGATCACAAGGCACACCGGCTCACGGGTGGCTCCGTGATGTGCGCGGTGCGGGCGTCGACGGACCGTACGGTGGCCTGCATGCCGGGAGCGATCCAGTCGATCGAGCGGGCTGCCGCGGTGCTGCGGCTGCTCGGCAGCACCGACCGGCCACTGGGTCTGGGCGAGATCGCCGCGGCGCTGGACCTGCCGCGCCCCACCGCCCACGGCATCGTGCGGACGCTGCGTGACGTCGGGTTCGTCGACCAGGACCTCTCGGCCCGCTACCGGCTGGGCCCAGCCCTGCGCGAGCTCGGCCGGGGCGGCTGGGACCGCCACGACCTGCGGGCCCTCGCCCTGAACTGGGCCGACTCGCTCGCAGGCAGCACCGGCCTCGCCGTGCACCTGGGCGTGGCCGAGGCCGCCTCGGTGCGGCTCGTGCACCACGTCTTCCGGCCCGACGGTTCCCCCCAGCGCATCCGCACCGGTGAGGAGCAGCCGCTGCACGCCACCGCGCTGGGCAAGTGCCTGCTCGCGTTCGCGTCGGTGGCCATGCCACAGCCCCGCGACCTGGCGCTGACCCGCTACACGGGGCGCACCTGCGTCACCGTCGCGGCGCTGGACGCCCAGCTCGCGGTGGCGCGGCGG
>JAKDLE010000004.1 GCA_030453005.1 Pseudonocardia sp.
CGCTGGTGGCGGCGCTGAACCCGGCCGCGCGTCCCGAACGACGCAGCACCGACGCCGTCGACTCGTCCGCCGCGCGCAACCCGACGACCAAGCACCACCCAGCGGTGGTGTCGGCTGCGGCGCGGCGCGAAGGCCGACACCGTGCCGCAGGAGCCCGTGCTGCTCGCTCACCAGTTGCGGACCGAGGCGCTGCGGGTACTGCTGCCCGCCGCCACCGTCGCCGTCGAGGAGCGGGTGTACTCCTTCCGCGCGGCGCTGCGCATGGGGGTCGACCGGCACTTCGGGGGGGGCGATCCCCAGCACCTGGACACCACGCTGGCCGGCATGCCGGACCCGACGACCGGGAGAAAAGGCACTACCTGGTGGTCTACGACCGCCTGCCCGGCGGCACTGGCTACCTGCACCGGCTGCTCGATCCTGCCGCGTTCCGCGCCACCCTCGAGGATGCCCGCCGGGCGCTGCTGGCCTGCCGCTGCCAGGACGACGGGCGGCGGGCCTGTCACCGGTGCCTGCACCGCCACACCGAGGAGCGGTTCCAGGACGTCGTGTCGCGCCGGGCCGCCCTGGAGATCCTCGCCGAGCTGCTGGGTCCGGTCGACGAGCACGGCGAGCTGCTCGACGACCGGTGGCAGGTCACCGATCTCGCCTACACCGGCCAGATCGGCCTCGATCGCCAGGTCGAGTCGGACCTGGAGGCGCGGTTCCTCGCAGGTCTGCGCACATGGATCGCCGACGATCCAGCGGCGGCGTTCGACGAGGACGGCCACGACAGCGGCTACCTGCGCTTCACTGACACGACAGGCGCGGTCCGGTGGTGGCTGACCGCGCAACAGGAGCACGGGCGCACCCGCAGCGACTTCACCTTCCGCCGCATCGACGGGCCGGCCGAGACCGTGACCGTCTACCTCGACGGGCACCGCAACCATGCCACCCGCGACCGCAACACCCTCGCCGCCGACGCGGAGAAGCGCGGGCGACTGCGCGCCGACGGGCACACCGTCTTCCAGATCACCTGGGACGATCTCGACCTCCTCGACAAGCAGCGCTCTGGCGCGGTCGAGCCGGTCTGGCCGCCCTACCAGCGCACCGCGCAGCTGAATGCCGCCGAGACCTACGCGCAGCTCGGCAGCGAGCGCGGCAGGCTCGCGGACGCGGTGTTCACCAACCCCATCACGACCATGCTGGCCTACCTGCGCAACCCGGACGGCACGGAGTGGGCCCGGCGGGTGGTGGCCGCGATCGCCGGACTCACGCCGTCCGCGGCACCGGTGGCGACCGCCGTCGACCGCGCGGGGGCACAGCGGGGAGTGCAGTCCGCGCTCACGGGCACCGCGGCGGGCCGCCCGGGGTCGGGGGCGATCCACGTCCTGCGCGCCACCGACGACAGCGGCCTGCCGCTTGTCCTCGCCATCGACGCCACGCGCGGCACCGCGCCCGCCGACATCGCCTGGAGCGCGCTCGCCGTTCTCGACGACACGGACGGCGTCCTCGACACGCCAGAGCACACCCGCCGCTGGCGGGCGTGACCGTACTGGACGAATCTCGTGCAATTCCTCGACGAGCGCGGCGACGGCGTGCAGCTCACCACGAGCCAGGCCGCGGCCTTCCCCGTCGCGTCGCTCGCAGTGTGCCGCGGCGCCACCGGCGACGCCGCGCCCGCACCCGCCGAAGGGCCTGCCCGGCGCCGCGACACCGTGTGGGACGAGGAGATCCTGCCGCTTCTCGATGACGACGAGGAGACCCTCGTAGACCTCGGCCTGCAGGGCCTCGGCCAACTTCCGGCGGGCACCCTCACGGACCATCTCGTCGATCAGCGAGCCGTCGCGGCGGGGTTCCTCAGCGTCCGAGCCTCCAGGAACTACGGTGAGCACGGGTCGTGCCCTTCCGGCCGGCGTTGGCGCGCCGACCTTGCTTGATGGCCTCAAGATCGCCGGGAGGGTACGACCCCTCCAGGTCATCCACAGGTGGCGAGCGTTCCTCCCAGCCACGCGGCGCACCGGCCTACGATGCCTTGATCGAGCCTGCGTCCACCGTCCAGTTCGAGCCGATCACGCTCGGCATCGTGGGGGACGCCAGAAGCAGTACCGCGCGGGCGATCTCGGCCGGGTCGATCAGCTCGCCGGTCAGCATGCCGCCCTGCCGGGGCACCTCTTTCAGGAACGCCTGTTGGTCAACGCCCATGACGGTAGCCACCTGGGCGCCGAAGCCATCTCGGTCGGTCATCAGGGGCGTCCGCGTGCCGGACGGGGTGACGACGTTGACACGTACGCCCGATGCGGCCACCTTCTCGGCTAGCCCGCGCGAGAACGAGTTGAGTGCGGCCTTGGCCGCGGAGTAATGCAGCGGTGCCGCGGCGGGCCGGCGGGCGCTGTCCGAGCTGATGTTGATGACCGCACCGCGTGCGCTGACCAGGGCCGGAAGGGCGGCCCTGGTGGTCCGGACGGCAGCATCGAGGTTGAGCGCGAACGCCGTCGTCCAGTCGTCGTCGCCGCCGTCGAACGGGTCGGCGAACGCGTCCAGGCTGCTCAGGACGCCGCCACCCACGTTGTTGACGAGTACGTCGAGCCGCGGGTCGGCCGCGAGCACCGCCTCGACCATCCGCTGTGGGCCGTCGGGCGTCGCCAGGTCGGCCGCGACGAAGGCAGCCCCGGTCGCCTCGAGTTCGTCGGAGGCGCGCCGGGCGACGCCGGTGACCACCGCACCCTCGGCGACGAAGGCCCGCACAGTCGCCAGACCGATGCCCTTGCTCGCGCCGGTGACGAGGACGCGCTTACCGTTGAGTTGGAGGTCCATGCTTTAAATGCAACACTGCTGCCGCAGTTACGTCAAGAGCTGTGTCAGCCTTGTCTCACTTCGAAGATCGGTAGGGTGAGTGCGTGAGGGCAGATGCGGAGCGCAGCACGGCGCGGATCCTGGAGGCCGCCGAGGCTGTCCTTGCCGTGCACGCCGGCGCGTCGCTCGAGCGGATCGCGGACGAGGCCGGGCTTGCCCGCGCCACGGTGCACCGCCGGTTCGCCTCGCGGCAGGCGCTGCTGGACGCGCTGGTCGAGCAGCTCAATCAGCGTTACGCACGCGCGTTGGAACAGGCGCGAGTGGCGACGGCGCCGCCGGTCGCCGCCCTGGAACACGTGTCCGAGATCGTCTTCGAGCTGAAGATCACCCACCCGTTCGTCATCGGGCTCGACGCCGAGCAGAGCCCGGAGGTCCGGGCCGGCATCGAGCTGCTGTTCGCCCGCCTGCGTCATGCCGGGGAGATCACCGCCTCCGGCTCGGACTGGTGCCGTGCGGTGTACCTGAGCCTCATGACCGAGGTGCACCTGCTGCCCGACGACGCGCCCGACCTGGTGGCGGCCGGTTCCCGGGCGGCCTTGCTGACCAAGGCGGTGCTGGGTGCCCTCCGCCTCGCCGGACCGCCGTGCAGTACTAGGAATGACGACCGCCACTCAGGATGACGACGCGTGCAGGTCGCGACCGATCTTCACAAGCGCTACACCGCTGGGCCGCACCGGCCACATCGCTGCCTGATGCGGCATTGGCGGAGCGGAGCGGATCTGGAGCACTGCGCCGAATCCCGACGAATCGATACCCACTTTCCGCGACGGACCGAGGGATGGTCCTCTGTGGCGAGGACCAGCTCGTAGCGCCGCGACCCGTGCTGGTCCTCGGCGGCCTTCGTCACAGTCGCCTCGGCGCGCGAAGGGCTCCAGCGTGGTCGGACGCGCGCCGGGCCTCCTGCGCGGTGCCGAGCGGCGCGAAGTCCTCGCGATGGTCGGTGGCCCACTGGGTGAACAGGCGGGCGGGGTGGCCGGTGATGTGTTCGACGTCGTCGGAGACCCGCTCGGGGTCGGCGACCAGGGTGGCGTAGTACCCGAGGGTGGCCTCGGCGAAATCGCGGCCGGACCACGCCGTGTACTGCGCACGGGCCTCGTCGATGTCCTGCTGGCGCACCGTGACCGGGTGCCCGACCGCCTCGCCGATCGCCTCGGCCTCCTGGCGTTGGGTGAGTTGCTCGGGGCCGGTGATCTCGTAGGCGCGCCCGCGGTGGAGGGGCTCGACCAGGCAGCGCCAGGCCACCTCGGCGATGTCGGCCTCGTGCACTGATGAGCGCACTGCCTCGGGGTACGGCATCAGTAACGGATCGCCGGCCCGGATCGCCTCGGCCCACCCGAGCGTGTTCGCGGCGAACCCGCCGGCGCGTAGGAACGTCCGATCCTTGCCGGTCGCCTTGATGGCCTCCTCGACGTCGGCCCAGACTCCGGGCATGACGCCTCGGGTTCCGTGCTGCAGCTGGGCTGCGGAGAGGTAGACGACGTGTGCCACCTCCGAAGCCAAGGCGCCCACGCTTGTGCTCGCCCCGGCGCCGTTGAAGCCCATCCAGTTCCAGAAGGCGGCATCCGCCCCGCGGGCGGCCTCGGCCACCGCGTCGGGCTGGGTCGGGTCGCCGGGGCGGAGGTCGACCTCGGCGGGCAGCCCGGCGGTGTCCGGGCGCCGGGTCAGCGCACGGACGTGGTGGCCGTTTTCCAGTAGATGGCGGACGAGGTTGCGCCCCACCTTGCCGGTGGCGCCGGTGACAAGAACGGTCAACGGTCGGGTGGTGGTCTCGATTGGTGCAGTACTCATGAATCGATGCTCTCCTTCGAAACGGCTCGAACTCGTACGCGTTCCTTCGCGTGCGAAGCAGACCCGGGCTAGCGACCCGACTAACATGGCGAAGGTAGTTTTGTGGCGTGGTGATCTGACCGAAAGTCTTTCTGTCGGCGCGTTGGCGAAATCCTGACGTCGACAATGACTGATCCGGGCGCGGTGTTGGTAAATCCGTCGTTGCTCTGACTACGCGCATCTCCGCCCAGTCGTAGTACCGCTGGCCCTTCGCGCTCAAGTTCTAGCTGGCCAAAGCTGTGGCGGCTGTGGGTGAAGATGGTCAGGTCGAGATGCCGACCGATTGCAGTCCCGTCGCTCGACCCGGCCCTCCGAGCTGGCCGGGTCGGGCCTCAAGCTCCCGTCACAGTGCGCATCGGGTGTTGACGGGCGGAGTTCGCCGTCGACGAGGTAGGCGGCGGCGATGTCGTTGACGCAGGCGTTGCGTCCGCCGGACAGGACGGTGTTCTGCTCGGGTGGAGCGGGCGATGCCTCGCGAACGGTTGTTTCCCAGGAGGTGTTCAGCGCCGATCGCTGCCGTGCAGGGGGGTAAGGAACCTCATCTGCCGGGGCGCGGAGTACATCGGCTCGCTGGCAGCGGCGTAGTCCCGGTAGAAGTCGAGCTGCAGGATCTCCTGGGTGAAGGTGTCCCAGTCCGACCAGCTCTCGACGAGCTGGATGGAGTCCGGGTCGTCCGCGGTTTCGTAGACGTAGAGGTAGTGGCACTGCGGCAGCGCCCGCGCGTGGTCGATGACCGCGTCGAGGGCTTCTCGGTACGCTTCTCGGCACTCGGGGCGGATGTGCAGGGTGACGTGGATGGCGAATGGCTTGTTCATGTTCTCCGCGTTCGTGGTTGCGGCGGACATCCCGTCAGGGACTGTTGCGACCTTCGGTTGGGCCGGCTGGGCCGGGCTGTATCCGCCTCACGGCAGTACGGCCACGGCGTCGACCTCGACGAGGTAGCCGGGCGCGGCGAGTGAGGTGACCCCGATCCAGGTGCTGGGCTGCTGGAGCTGCACGCCCAGCGTCGCGGCTGCCCGCTCGCGTCCGATGACGAACTGCTCGGCCTTCGCTTCGTCGAGGTCGACGATGTAGACGGTGACCTTGGCCAGGTCGGCCGCTGTCGCCCCGACGGCGTCGAGCGCGGCACATCGCTTCCCGCGACACGCGCATGGGTGGCCGGAGCGTCCCGTCAGGGCGTGCGAGAGGGAAGTGCAACGGTGTCGCCCGCCACGTCGATCGCGACCTTGCCGCGGAGCGCATACGACCGCCTGTTCTCCAGGAGTGCATGAGCCTCGCCCATTCGAGCGAGCGGAAGAGTCGCGCCGAGGACCGGCTTCACGAGACCGCGCTCGACCAAGGTGGTGAGCGCGTCCAGCTTTCCTCGATTCTGTCGGGTGAAGACGAAGTGATAAGCGGCGTTCCTGCCCCACGCCTCGATGAGGTTCTGCGGCTGCGCGATGTCGACGATGCTGACGATGCGTCCGAAGTCGGCGAGCGTGAGCGGGCTTCTGGTGAGCGTGTCGCCACCGACGGTGTCGAAGACGACCTCGACCCCCTCGCCTCGCGTCATCTCGGCCACGGCGTCGACGTAGTCCGTCGACGTGAAATCGATCGCCGCATCCGCGCCGAGAGAGCGCACGAACTCATGGTCGCTGGCTTTTGCGGTGGTAATCACCCGTGCGCCGATTGCCTTCGCGATCTGGATCGCGATCGTGCCGACACCACCCGCACCTCCGTGGACGAGGATCGTTTCCCCGACGGCGAGCTGCGCTCGCGTCACCAGGGCCTCCCAGACCGTTCCGCCGACGAGAGTCAGGCTCGCAGCCTCCAGGTGACTCAGGTTCTCCGGCCTCCGGCCGACGAGGTCGACGTCGGCGACGTGCTGCTCGGCGTAGGAGCCGGGGCCGTCGAAGATCCGGGGTGTGTAGTACACCGCGTCGCCGGCGCGGAACTCGGTGACGTGGGATCCGACTTCCTCGACCACGCCGGAGATGTCGTGCCCGATGATCGCCGGGAGCGGCACATGATCCGCGTAGTCTCCGCGACGGATCTGATAGTCGAGCGGGTTGACCGCGGTCGCATGGACGCGCACCCGTACCTGGCGGGGTTCGACCGGCGGTACGGAGATGTCGCGCAGCTCGAAAGCATCGGCACCTCCGAAGCGGGTGAGCACAACGGCCTTCATCGGATCAGCCCTGTCGGGTTCCTCGTCGTGGTTCCGGCGCTCGGCCACCGGTGTCGGCGCCGCGGCCCGAGTGGGGAGATCGCGTTCATCACCGGGCTCGCTCGAGGAGCACCAGGATGTCGGTGGGCGCTGCGCCGAGGCTGGGCTGCAGGCTGCTCACGGCCTCCCAGCCCTGCGGCCGACTTCGTTGAGCTGACGTTCCATCTCGTCATGGTCGAAACCCTTCCAGCCGAGTCCGAACGCGACGATCTTGTGCTCGAATGCCGTAGTCATGTTCCCAGTCGACACCGTGCCGTCGCGGCATGCTCAAACCCCGAATCGTGTGTTCTGCCGCTCAGGTGTCGGGCGGCCGATCAGCGGCGGCGGGGTCGTCACCGGGTCCCTTCCGGTCGGTGGGCGGGTACCTCGCCGCTGTGCGGTCGGCGATGTCGTTCGTCCGTCGCGACGAGGGCGACCATGCCGATGTTGACGGCGGCGAGGATCAGCAGGGACGCGTCGCCGGTGTCGGTGGCTCTCGCCACTAGAGTTCGAGACGAACAGCACGATCGTCATGGCCTAGATTCCGGCCATGCGACTCCGCTGAACCCGGGGTACCTCAGAGCCTCTACTGAACCCGGGGCGCTTCACGGAACGCGTTTCTGATCTCCGTGACCAGCACCGCGGGCTGTTCCCAGCCCGGGAAGTGGCCGCCCCGCTCCATCTCGTTCCAGCTGATCAGCTTGCGGAACCGGCGCTCGGCCCATCGCCGGGCGATCGGGTACGGCTCGCCGGGGAACAGCGAACACGCCGTGGGAACCTCGACCGGACGAGCGTTCTCCGCCTCCGCGCCGAGCGGTGTGTCGCGCCGGGCCTCCCAGTACCAACGAGAACTGGAAGCTCCGGTGCGGGTGAACCAGTACAGCGCGATGTTGTCCACCTGCCGTTGCAGCGGTACCCCGTCGTCGTCCGCGAACGCGGTCATCCTCTCACCCAGCCACGCGGCCAGCCCGGCCGGCGAGTCCAGCAGCGAATAGCCCATCGTCTGCGGTTTGGCACCGAGAACGATCGAGTGGGTGCCGTCCAGGAACAGGAACTGATCGCGCTGGGCCATCATCGCCTGCTCCGTGGGGTCGGCGCTCTGGCGATCCTCGGGAAGGGGGGACGCGACGGGCATCGTCAGGTGCAGGCCCACCAGACGCTCGGGCACCTGGGTGGCGAGCTCGATGGTGACGAAAGCGCCCCAGTCGCCGCCGTGCGCGGCGAACCGCGAGTAGCCCAGTTCGGACATCAGCGTGGTCCAGGCCCGCGCGGTCCGGGCAAGTCCCCAACCGGTTTCAGCCGGGCGTCCGCTGAACCCGTACCCCGGCAGCGACGGAATTACCACGTGGAAGGCGTCTTCGGCCGAACCGCCGTGCGCGACCGGATCGGTCAGCGGACCGATCAGATCCTCGAACTCCAGCACGGACCCGGGCCAGCCGTGGGTCAGCAGCAGCGGTACGGCCGACGGCTCGGGCGACCGCACGTGCCAGAACGCGATGTCCAGTCCGTCGATATGTGCCCGGTGGTGACCGATCGCGTTGAACCGTTCTTCCAGCTTCCGCCAGTCGTGGCCGCGCCAGGCCTCGAGCAGTGTCCGCAACCGGTCCAGGGGGACGCCTTGCGAGGGATCGGTCCCGGGCTCCGGCAGCCTCGCCCGGTCGAGGCGCTGGGTCAGATCCATCAGGTCGGCGTCGGGGATGTGGACGGGAAAGGGCTCGATCATGCGGCGCTCCTCGGTCAGTACGAAATCGGTGTGCCGCCACCCCTGAAGCGGCAGCAGGGCGGAGACGGCGCGTCGATCCGCCGACCTCCAGAAGATCAACTGCAAGGCCCATGATGAGCCTCGGTAGCGTAGAGTTCACACATGCGCTGCTCCCGCACCGCCGGATCCGCTTCGGGTTTCCTGTAGACCGCAACGGGCGTCGCCGTCCGTCCTTCCACTGGGTACGCCATCGGCAACGAATTCGACGGACCGTGCCAGTCCGAGCCGGGCTGCTCTTGTGCTTCTCTCAGTGGAAACCATGCCGTTACGACACAGTCAAGCCGAGTGAGCTGCGACACCGCGCCACACACAGAAGCGCGCCGCCAGCCACTTCGAGGGAGCGAACAAGCCGTCGCGGAGCGCGAGGTCTTAAGTCTGGCGTCTTGCCCTATGTCCACATCGGGTAGCGGGCCCCCTTGACCTGCACCGTCACGATGAAGATGGCTCTTTGGTCGGACCGCCTCGTCTACCGATGTCGCGCGCCCGACCTGATCATCTCCGCCTCGTCGGCGTGTCGCCGTCAGCCGCCCAGCTGCGCTACTGGGAAAGGCTCACTACTGCGCACCGAGTACGGGAACTCAGGTGAGGTGCTGCCACTTCGTCATCCGGTCCCGCAGGTCATGCGAGGAGTCGGGCGACCAGGTCGTGCGCTCCGTCGGGTTCCACCGTGGTGGTGCCGGTCACCGACACCCAGCGTTCGCGCTGACCGACCGGAGCGGCGACGTTGATCGAGGCGCGCGGGTCGCGACCCAGCCGACGCACCTTGAGCGTGTCCGGGCCGGCGAACAGCTGGATGGCTCTTCTGCGCCGAGTTCGTCGGCCCGCGAGGGCATCCGGAGCCGACGTTCGTGATGCAGACCGAGCAACGGAAGGCTGACCCCTGGCCGGTCGCTGGGTGGTATGGGCACTGGCCGACTGGCGCCGGTGGACGCCGCGCCCGATCTGCTGTCACCACCGGCCCACCGCTACCCGGCCAGCTTGACCATTCTCACAGTCAGCCCCGTGGAACACGCACTCGCGGGTTCCTCCTCCCTCCGCACGACCGGCCTACTTCGCACCGACGACGGCTGTTCCTCCCCTCGGCCGATCCGGTCCGCGCGCCACGGGTGGAGCATCGGTCCGGTGACGATCACCGGTCGGGACCGGGGCCGTCCGCCCCGCCATCCGTTCCACGGAAGGTCGTACCGCCGGATCGTCCCTGGAATGGGCTCGTCGACATGGAAGGGAACCGCTGTGGCCTGGAGTACACGCGAGCTCGCCGAGCTCGCCGGGACGACCGTGCGCGCCGTGCGCCACTACCACGACGTCGGCCTGCTCGCCGAGCCCCGACGCCGCGCCAATGGCTAAACGCATTACGGCGTCGCCCATCTCGTGCGGACCCTGCGGATCAAGCGCCTCGCCGACCTCGGGTTCACGCTGCCCCAGATCGCGGCGATGGGCGACGCCGACCAGCACCCCCGGGAAGCGCTCCGCACCCTCGACAGCCACCTCACCCGCACCCTCGATCGCCTGCGGCGCGTGCGCGTGGAGGTCCACCAGATCATCCAGCAGTCCGCACCCACCGATCTGCCGCCCGCCCTGGCCGCGAGGATCCACGCCGCCGGCCTGTCCGCCGCCGACCGCTCCCTGCTCGTCGTCATGAGCCGGGTGCTCGACCCCGCCGTCGTCGCGGCCTACGTCGACGCGCTGCAGGCGCTCCCGCCCAGCCCCGCGGTGACCACGTTCGACGAGCTCCTCGCCGACGCCGACGAACCGACCCGCCACGGCCTGGCGATCGGCCTGCTGTCCCCGAGCGGGACGTGCCCGATGCTCCCCGGGCTGTGGTACGTGACCACCGGATCGAGCACCGCCGCCACCCGCGTGGTCGACGAGGCCGTCCGCGACCTCTACAACCCGGCCCAGCGCGACGTGCTGCGCCGGATCCGGCTGCTGCGGCGATCCCGGCCGGGTCCGGACACCGACCAGGCCCGGGTGCTCACCTCCGGGCCGCAGCAGACCCCGGCCGCGACTACCTCCCAGGGAGGAGGCGAGAGCCAACCTCGGACGGAGCCCTGGGTCGCCCGGACCCCGTACGGTCACCCCGTGTGGGGGAGGCGGGATCAGACGCATCGCGGTCCGGCGCCGGTCCGGTCCGCCGACGGATCCGGAGCGCGTCGACGGCCGTCGGCCCCGTCCTGCTCGTGGGGCTCCTCGCCGCTCCGGGGTTGACGTGGCCGTTGCAGCAGCCGGTCGAGCTGTGGCTGTTGCTGGCGCAGACGCTCCCGCTGCTGGCCCGCGCCCGGTTCCCCGTCCCCGTGCTGTGCGTCACGACGGGGGCGGCCGCCGTCCAGGTGCTGGTCGGCCTCCCGCTCAGCAACGCCGTCCTCGGACAGGCGGTCGCGACGGCGACGGTCGTGTCCCGCTCACCGTGGCCGGCATCGCTCGTCGCGCCGGTGGGCGTGGTGACCGCCGCGGCGGTCACCTCGGCGGTGCGCGGCCTGCCGGGCTGGGGCGGCGAGGTCGTGCTGGTGGGCGTCACCGTCGCGCTGGCCTGGGTGTTCGGCGATGCCGTCGCCCGGCGGCGCGCGGTGCGCGACGAGATCGAGAAGGAGCTGGCCGCGCGAACCGAACGCATCCGCCTGCAGACGCGGGTGGCCGCCGTCCGGGAGCGCCTCCGCATCGCCCGTGAGCTGCACCAGCTGGTGGGCGGCGGTCTCGACGCGATCGTCGTCCAGGCCGGCGCGGCGCGGCTGTCCCCGGGACCGCGGACGGCGGAACGGGTCACGACGATCGAGACGGTCGGGCGCGCGATCCTCGCCGAGCTGGACCGCTTCCTGGTCCTGCTGCGCCGGGGAGCGCCCGCCCTGCCCGCCGAGGCCGAGCCGGCGACCCCGTGGGCGCCGGGCAGTGGACGGCGGGCTCGGCGCCCGCGGAGAACCCCCTCCCGCACGCTGCTCGTGGATGCGACCGTGGCCGGGTCCATCCTGGTGGTGGCGCTCTGGGACAGCAGCCTGGAGGTCGGGCAGCCGCCGTTGACCGCCCTGGGCGTCGCCCTCCTCGTGGCGATGACCGTGCCGCTGGTGCTCCGCCGCCGCCACCCCGACGCGGTGGCGGCCGTCGTCATCACCGCCTCGGCGACGCAGTTGCTGGTCGGGATGCCGGTCAACGACGGGATGGTGGCGGTGGCGTTGGCGCTGCACGCGCTGGCCACCCGGTCCCGACGCCGGGCGGTCGCTGCGGGGGGACTGTCGGTCGCCACGCTGGTCGCGCTCTTCGCCTGGTCCTCCCCGGGGACGGGCCTCGTGCTCGCGTTCGGCTTCGGGCTCGGGCTGTTCGCCGCGGTGGCGCTGTACATCGGCGATGCCGACCGGGTGGCCGACTCCCACGACGCCCAGCTCGGTCGCCGCCTGGCCGAGGCGGACGACGACGGGCGGCTGCGGGTCCGCGCCGCCGTCGTGGACCAGCGGGCCCAGGCCGCGCGCGACCGGCACGACTCGATCGGCCACACGATCTCGCTGATCATGCTGCTGGCCGGCGCCGCCCGCCTCTCCACCGCGACGGCGGCGGAGTCGCTCGGGGCCATCGAACGGTCCGCCCGTTCCGCGCTCAGCGAGCTCGACGCCCGCCTCGAGGCGGCCGACCGCGCCTCGCCCGGCCCGGACGTGCCGACCGCCGACGACCTGCACCGCCTCGGCGCCGACGTGCGTGCCGCCGGAACCGTGGTGGCCCTCCACGTCGACTGCGTCGACGACCTTCCGCCGGGCCTGGCCCGGGCGGTGTTCCGCATAGTCCAGGAGGCACTGACCAACGTGATGAAGCACGCGGCCGGCGGAGCGGCGGACGTCCACGTCGAGCGGGTCGATCAGCGGGTCCGGGTCCGCGTGACCAGCACCGGCGGACCGGGAGCACGCGTACGGCTCCCCTCCGGATCCCGCGGCCTGGCGGGGATGCAGGAGCGGGTCGCGCTGTTCGGGGGACACCTCGCGGCGGGCCCGGACGGCGACACGCGGTTCGTCGTCGATGCCCGGATCCCGGTCCCGCGGCCCGCCGGGGAGGCGACCCCGTGAGCGAGCGTCAGCGAGCGAACCGAGGACACAGCGCGTCGCGGAGCGCGCGACCGAGCGCAGCGAGGGAGCGGGCGTGAGCATCCGCGTCCTGATCGTCGACGACGACACGCTGATCCGGACCGGTCTGCGGCTCATCCTCGACACCCAGCCCGATCTGGAGGTCGTCGGAGAGGCGGGCGACGGCGAGGTCGCCATCACGCAGGCCCGCGCCCTGCGACCGGACGTCGTGCTGATGGACATCCAGATGCCCGGGAAGAACGGCCTCGACGCGACGATCGCCGTGGCCGCGCTCGATCCGGCGCCCCGCGTGCTGATCCTCACCACGTTCGAGGTCGACGAGTACGTCTTCGGGGCCCTGCGGTCCGGCGCGAGCGGGTTCGTCCTCAAGCGGACGCCGGCGGAGGAGCTGATCGCGGCCATCCGCACGGTGGCCGCGGGGGAGGCGCTGCTGGCACCCTCGGTGACCCGGCGGCTGATCGAGGCGTTCGCGGCCCAGCCCGAGGCGCGCCGCCCCGATCCCGTGGTGCTGCAGGAGCTGACCACCCGGGAGGCCGAGATCTGGCGACACATCGCCCGCGGGCTGAGCAACGCCGAGATCGCCGCCGAGCTGGTGCTCAGCACGCTGACGGTCAAGACCCACGTCACCAACCTGCTGACGAAGCTCCACCTGCGGGACCGGACCCAGGCCGTCGTGCTCGCCTACGAGTCGGGCTTCGTGGCGCCGGGCGAGGTAGACGACCGACCCTGAGCCCGACCCCGCCGTACGCGGTAGGTCCTCGAGCTCCACAGCCGGCGTGCCGGCACGAGACCTGCTGACAGTGAGGATGGCTGCGACGCCATCGGGCGCGGTCTGACCCTGATTGCTGACCGACGCCTGGCTGTATCGGCTGAGATCTGTCGACCGTGTCCGGTGGCGTCGTGCGCACGTCCGGGCGGGTGGCCGTGACCTCATAGGAGCCTGTGCGAGAGGCGCCCATCGACGAGGTCGGCCGGTCGCTGGCCGACGCCGGATTCCCGACCACACCGCAGGGCTACCGGCGACTGCTGGCCTGGGCGGGTGAGTACGGCCAGACCGCTGCCTTCGGGGTAGAGGGCACGGGCGCCTACGGCGCGGGCCTGGCCCGGTATCTGCGGGGGCCGGGCAGTTGGTCATCGAGGTAGACCGCCCCGATCGCAAGACCCGCCGACAACGCGGCGAGAGCGACCCGATCGACGCCTACGCCGCCGCGACCGCCGTCCTGTCCGGCGCCGCGACCGGTACCCCGAAGTCCCGCGACGGCCGGGTGGAGGCCATCCGCACCCTGCGGGTGGCCCGGCGCAGCGCGATCAAGGGACGCACCCAGGCGATCAACCAGCTCAAGGCGCTCGTGCTCACCGGCCCGGCCGAGCTGCGTCAGGCCCTGGCCGGACAATCCACCCGCCAGCTGCTGCTCACCTGCCGACGGCTGCGCGTGATCGCGCGCCTGACCGAGGCAGTCGATCCGATTACCGCCGCCACGAAGGTCACCCTGCGCCGGCTGGCCCGGCGCATCGCCACCGGCTCAACCGCGGCGGCGACCGGCACGCCAACTACGCACTGCACGTCATCGCCCTGGTCCGGCTGTCATCTCACCAGCCGACCCAGGACTACGCCGCCCGCCGACGAGCCCAAGGGATGAGCAACCTCGAGGTAATTCGCTGCCTCAAGCGCTACATCGCCCGCGAGATCCACCGCGTCCTCACCACGCCACCGGTCGAGGCCGGCTCCGCGACCGGCAACTGTCCTGATCCACGTGATCACGGTGGTGACCGCGGATCGGCGCGATGGGCCCTGGTCAGGGCAGCACGGCCGTGGCCTCGATCTCGACCAGGAAGTCCGGCGCCCAGAGCGCCTGGACGCCGATGACGGTCAGCGGCGGCATCGGCGCGCTGAAGCCGTGGGCCTGCTGGGCGCGCGAGATCCCGTCGAAGAGTTCCTCCGCCATCGTCTGCGTCCACCCGACGACGTAGAAGGTCAGGCGGGCGATGTCGTCGACATCGCCGCCCGCCCCGCTGACCCCGGTCGCGACGTTCTGCAGGGCGGAGTGGACCTGACCCGCGAGGTCTGTTGCTGTCGGTCGTCCCGCCGGGGTGACGGCGACCTGTCCTGCGAGCAGCAGGAGCCGGGATCCGGTCGCCAGGGCCACGGGCGCGTAGTCGGTCTGCTCGAGCAGACCTTCGGGATGGCTGAGTTGCACGGTCATGACTTCGTCCTTTCCGAGGGGTGTGCGTGTGCTTACCGGCCGACGAGCCGGCGGACCGCGATCGCGGTCGCCTCGGCGATGGTCGCGTCGCCGGCCGTCGTCTCAGGGTCGTCGGGGTCGGTGTAGACGGCGAGGACCAGCGGTGCGCGGTCCGGGGGCAGGACGATGCCGACGTCGTTGCGCTCGCCCCGGGTGCCCGTTCCCGTCTTGTCGCCTACCCCCCACCCGACCGGGACACCGGCCCGGATGGTGGCGTCGCCGGTGGTGTTCGCAACGAGCCAGGCGGTCAGCCGGTCGCGGGCGTCGAGCCCGGCGGCCAGCCGGGCGCGTCCGGGCGGGGACCCGCGGCGAGGGCCGCCAGCCGCCCGGAGGGCCCCGGCGATGGCGGCCGGGACACGACAGCCGACGACGACGCAGCGGATCGACCGGAGGGCGCAGCACCCGCCCTCCGGTCGACCACGGCCGTCGAACGTGAGGTCGACGATCACCGCGGAGCACTGCCTTGGGCACGGTCAGGTCCTCGGTCGGTAGGTGAGTCGGCGCAGCAGCACCTCCGCCGGTCCGCGGATGCCCGCGACGTCAAGTCGGTGGGCGACGGCGACGGTGAGCAGCCATACCCCGATCCCGACGAGCATCGCGGTGGCGCTGGACAGGTGCGCCCCGAGGCCGAGGCCCCATGCCGACAGCGTGGGCACGAAGAGCAGAGACTGGGCCAGGTAGCCCGACAGCGACCGGCGGCCCAGCGCGACGAGTGCGCGGACGGGCAGCGGCGGGGTCGCGCCGCTGATCCGGTGGGCGATCAGCCCGAAGACCGCGGCGACGCCGACGCCGGCGAAGATCCCGGTGAACAGGTGCAGGGACAGGAACGCCGACGGGTTGGGCACGACGAGCACGCCGAGGTGGAGCAGCGCCTGCAGCGATCCGAGACCCCAGCCGAGCGTGAGGCCGAGTACGGCGGTGCGGCGCAGCAGCGGCAGGTGCCGGCCGGGTTCGTCGAGGATGCGGTGGCGGGCGGCGAGGATCCCGATCAGGAACGCGGCGGGCATCACGAGCCCGACCAGCGAGGAGATCGGGGTGGGCACCCACAGCACCAGCCGGAGCAGGACCGAGATCGGGTAGTTCGGCTCGGCGGCGGCCTGCTGTTGCAGGGCCATCGACCCGGCCGCTGCGGGGGCGAGCTGGCCGAGGGCGGCGAGGGCGAGGTTGCCGAGGGCGCCGAGCGCGAGCAGCACGCCGATCCAGATCTTGAGGGTGCGGTCGCTGCGGTGCAGGAACAGCGGGACGAGCAGCAGCCCGAGCAGTCCGTAGGTGCCGAGGATGTCGCCCTGCCACAGCAGCGCGGCGTGGACCAGGCCGAAGGCGAGCAGCCACCAGTGGCGGGTGCGCAGGAGCCGGTGGACCTCGCGTTCGGAGCTGCCGGCGGCGATGCGGCGGGCGTGGAGCTGGCCGATGCCGTAGGCGAACAGCAGCCCGAACAGCGTCCAGGCCCGCCCGTCGACGAACACGATCGTCAGGGCCTGCGCGATGCGGTCGGCGACGCCGCCGTCGGCGGGGTGCAGCAGGGTGGAGCCGAGTTCTGAGGTGTAGAGGAACCACGGGACGTGCGCGAGCGCGATGAGCAGCAGCATCATCCCGCGGGCGAGGTCGGGGGCCAGGGACCGCTCGGCCACCGGTGTCGGCGCCGCGGCAGTGGCCGGGTGCATCGTGCTCATCACCGGGCTCGCTTGAGCAGCACCAGGATGTCGCCGGGCGCCGCGCCGACGCTGGGCTGCAGAATGTTCACGGCCTCCCACCCCTCGCGGCCGAGCTCGTTGAGCCGACGCTCCATCTCGGCGTGGTCGAAACCCTTCCAGCCGAGTCCGAACGTGACGATCTTGTGTTCGACTGACGTGGTCATGTCCGCCAGTCGACACCGTGCCGTCGCGGCATGCTCAACCCCGGATCGTGTGTCCTGCAGCTCGGCGTCGCGCGGTTGCTGGGCGAGGAAGCGCTCGAGCGTGCGTTCCAGCTTGGCGTCGGCCCGCCGACGACGGCCATCACGGTCCGACAGGGCTGGTTGCCCGCGCCCGCCGCTCCCGAACCCACACGAGCACGACCATGCCGACATAGGCGGCGGCCGGGATCAGCAGGAACGCGCCGCCGGAGCCGACGGAGCGGTCGGCCGAGAGGGGCCCACCCCCCGCCAGCAGCGCGCCGACCGTGAAGATCAGGACGTTGCCGGCGGTGTGCAGCGCGACCCCCGCCTCGACCCCGCCGCTGATGACTCCCATCAGGCCTGCGGAGACGCCGAACACG
>JAKDLE010000207.1 GCA_030453005.1 Pseudonocardia sp.
GGGCGGGGCGCGGTCGTTCGCGTTCACGCCGCGCTCCACCGTGTGGGCCCTCGGGGGGGCGCGGCGGGGGGGGCGGGCGCCGGGGCGGGAGCGGACCTCCTTCTTCCTCCGGGCCGAGTCGTACTACAACGTGGCCACCGAGATCGAGCGGCTCGACCGTGAACCCGGCCCGCCCCTGATGCCCGCCTACGGCGGGGTGTCGCCGCACGAGCGCTCGCACGGTGAGTCCTTCCTCGACCTGCTCACCCACCGTTTCCGACCCGGTGGGCTCTACCTGCTCGACGAACCCGAGGCCGCGCTGTCCACCCGCGGCTGCCTCGCCGTGCTGACCCGCATCCACGACCTCGTCCGGCAGGGTTCGCAGTTCGTGATCGCGACCCACTCCCCGATCCTGCTCGCCGTGCCCGCGGCGCGGATCCTGGAGATCGGCGAGGACGGCGTGCTCACCCCGACCGCCTACGACGACGCACTGCCCGTGCGCACGATGCGCCGGTTCCTCGCCGACCCGACACGCGCGGTGCGTGACCTGCTCGCGTGACCCGGTGATCACCACGAACCGCACGCCACAGTCGGCGGCACCGCAGCACCGCGCGGCCGACGACGATCACCGCTGCGGCTCGTCACTGACCATAGGAGTACCGCAGGTTCGCGTGGATCAGCTCGTTGATCCGCCTGCGGTAGTGGCCCAGGCGCGAGGCGTCGGGCAGGACGTCGACCAGCAGCGTCCAGCGCAGGTCGGTGCCACCGCTGCGCTCGGGCGCCAGCTCGAACCGGATCAGCGCCTCCGGCTGCTTCGGCCACAACGACGACCACACGACGAGCCCCGGCGCCAGGTCCACGACCGTCGGGAGCTGCTCGTCGCGGAGCAGGTGGAGCCACTGCCGGACCGCGTCGGGGCCGGGCTCCAGCGGCGACCGACCCCCGTTCCGCACCGCGGCACTGAGCGACTCGACGACCACGTGGGGCGGCGCGGGCAGGGCTCGCCGCCGGGAACCGGCCTCGATCACCCGCGCAGGATAGACATCGCAACCCGCCCGCGCCGTCGCGGGCGAACAGGGCGGGGAGTCAGGGTCTCAGCCCCAGACCGTGCTCATCCGTGCAGGCCGAGCGCGGCGGCCGCGTCGACGGCGACCTGGCGGACGGCGGCCACGTCGGTGCCCGGGTCGGGCCGCACCTGCAGCACGAACCCGTCGCGCCCGGGCACCCTGCGCTGGACGAACCACGCGCCACCGCCGGGGAGGTCGCGGTGGTGGCGGCTGCGGATCGAGGACGTGACGCGCTCGTGCACCGCCTGGGGCACCGGCCCCGGTCGGGGCAGGCGCAGCCGCCGGGGCGCACGGTCGGCCAGCAGCACCGCGCCGCCGAGTGACTCCCGCTCCTGCGCCTCGACCAGCCGCAGCGTGCTGTCCGCCCACTCGGCCTTGCTCACCAGGTGCCAGCCGACGCGCCGGAACCCGTCGCCGTCGGGCAGCCACAGGCCCCAGGAGGTGACGACGAGGTGTCCGCCGTCGGCGAGCGCGGCCGAGGCGAGGACCCGTTCGTCGGCTTCCAGCCGCCCGGTGAGACCCGCGGGCAGCTCGTCGCGGCCGAGCATCCTCCGCACCGCGCGCAACGGGCTCAGCCGGGGTGGCGGCCTCATCGGGCGGCCTGCTCACGCAGTGCGATGCGGTACTGCTCCAGCGGCACCAGGTCGCCGAAGAGCTGGTGGTAGGCGTCGCCGTCCTCCAGCGGGTTGGTGCGCTGTAGGCGCGACTTGAGCTCGGCGACCTGCGCCTCCACCAACGCCAGCCGGACCCCGGCCACGACGCTGGCCACGTAGCGCGCCTCCTCCACATTGCGCCTCGGCAGCTGCAACGGCTCCACCGCCAGCTCGCTGACCAGCGGCCGCACCTCCGGTGTGCACTCCGCGCTGATCGCCTCCAGCCAGGTGGGGCCCTCCAGCCCGGCGCACACCCCGCCCGCGGCCTGCACCGCGCGGTGCACCCCCGCCAGTACGGGGTGGCTGAACACCTGCTCGGGCAGCTCGTCGTAGGCGGGGCCGGCGATCGCCGGGCGCTGCAGCGCGGCCTTGAGCGCCTCGCGCTGCAGGTGCAGGCGCGGGTCGTCGCGCGGGGGCGGGGCTGCGCTGGTGAATCTGGCTGCCTCGCGGCGGCCGCGCACCTTGTTCGGGCGGACGCCCGCCTCCTCGCGCACCCGGCGCACGACGGTGAACTCGTCGGCCCACCCGGTCCACCCGGCGAGGCGGCGCGCGTACTCGTCGCGCAGCTCCTCGCGCTTGATCCGGGCCACCAGCGGCACCGTGCGGCGCAACGCGGCGGTCTGGCCCTCCGGCGTCTCCAGGTCGTGCTCGCGCAGCATCGAGCGGATGACGAACTCGTAGAGCGGTTCGCGCCGCGCCACGAGGTCGCGCACGGCGGTGTCGCCTCCGGCCTGGCGCAGCTCGCACGGGTCCTGCCCGTCCGGGGCGATCGAGACGAACGTCTGCGCCGTGTAGCTCTGCTCCCCCTCGAACGCCTTCAGCGCCGCGGCCTGCCCCGCCGCGTCGCCGTCGAAGGTGTAGATCACCTCGCCGAGGTCGAACGAGTCGTCGCCGATCAGGCGCCGGATCACCGAGATGTGCTCGGTGCCGAAC
The DNA here is from genome assembly GCA_030453005.1 of Pseudonocardia sp. Taxonomy (GTDB): domain Bacteria; phylum Actinomycetota; class Actinomycetes; order Mycobacteriales; family Pseudonocardiaceae; genus Pseudonocardia. Next base: position 2,633 of record JAKDLE010000207.1, read on the forward strand.
GCCGTGCCACACGACGCGACGGCCGTGGGCACGCCCGCGAGGTGCATGGCCATCACGTCGGTGTAGCCCTCGACGACGACGACCTGGCGCCGCTTCGCGATCTCGCGTTTGGCCAGGTCGAGACCGAACAGCACGTGGGTCTTGCGGTAGACCGGGGTCTCGGAGGTGTTGAGGTACTTCGCGTCGATCCCGTCGTCGTCGAAGATCCGTCGCGCCCCGAACCCGACGACCTCGCCGCCCAGGTCGCGGATCGGCCACAGCAGGCGGCGGTGGAACCGGTCGATCGGGCCCCGGCGGCCCTCCTTGCTCAGCCCCGCCTTGACGAGCTCGTCGAAGGAGAAGCCGCCCGCGACCAGGTGCTTGGTGAGGGTGTCCCAGCCCGCGGGGGCCCAGCCGCAGCCGAAGCGCGCCGCCGCGGCGGCGTCGAACCCGCGGGAGGTGAGGAACTCGACGCCGGCCGCCGCCTCGGGCGTGTGCAGCTGTGCCGCGTAGAACTCCGCCGCCCGCTTGTTGGCCTCCAGCAGCCGGGAGCGGGTGCCCTTGTCGCGCTGCACCGACGTGCCGCCGCCGGTGTAGGTGAGCCGGAACCCGATGCGGTCGGCGAGGCGCTCCACGGCCTCCACGAACCCGACGACCTCGATCTTCATGACGAAGTCGATGACGCTGCCGCCCTCGCCGCAGCCGAAGCAGTGGAACGTGCCGTGCGTGGGGCGGACGTTGAAGCTCGGCGACTTCTCGTCGTGGAACGGGCACAGGCCCTTGAGCGACCCGGCGCCCGCGCGGCGCAGCGCGACGTACTCGCCGATCAGCTCGTCGATGCGGGTGCGGTCGCGGACCTCGGTGATGTCCGAATCCCTGATGCGTCCCGCCACGGGGTCGAGTCTAGGCGTGTGGGGTGAACCGCAGCTCCAGCGCGTCGAGCACCGGGCGGTAGCCGATCCGCGGGTAGATCGCGTTGCTCACCGGGTTGGTCAGGTCGGTGAACAGCACGACGTCACGGGCCCCGGCAGCGCACGCCCACGCCGTCGCCGCGGCCGTCACCGCCGTGCCGTAGCCGCGGCCGCGGCTCTCGGGCGGCGTGTACACCGGCCCGACCCGCGACATCGGCCCCATCGGGCGCCGCGCGCCCGCGAAGGCGACCGGGACGCCGTCGACCTCCCACAGCAGGTACCCCGCGCCCCGCCGCATCGACTCGACGACCACCGGCCGCGGGTCCTTCGGCGGGTCGAGCGCCTGCACCGCCTCGACGGTGAACGCGGCCGTCCAGTCCACGAGCAGATCGACGTCGGCGTCGGTCGCGACGCGCGCCGCGCCCGGCACGCACGTGGGCGGGATGAGGGTGACCAGCCGGAACAGCCGCATCCGCATGGCCACCTCGGTGGCGGCTCCGGTGCCCGCGGAGTACGCGGCCGCGAACGCCTCGGCCTCCGCCACCGGCCCGTTGACGGCGGACAGCCCGGCCTCGACCCGCTCCGCCGCGGCCGCGGCGAACCGCGGCGGCAGCGCCGAGACCACCGCGGGCCACCCGGACTCCTGCAGCAGCGCGCCCACGACGGCGCCGCGGTGCGCCACCGTGAGCAGCAGCGCCGCGCTGTGCCCGCCCTCGCGCAGTCCGTCGAGCACCGTCAGCCCGATGGTGTGCCGCACCGGGTCGGCGGCGTAGAGCGGTGCGGCCGCGGTGTCGAACGCCGCGACCGTCTCGTGGACCGTGACGCGCATGACCCCATGCTCGCACCGGGCGCGAGCGAGATTCCTACCTCACAACACCGGCAGGTAGGTGGCCAGCTCGTAGGGGGTGACGTTGCGGCGGTAGGCGTCCCACTCGGCGCGCTTGTTGCGCAGGAAGAAGTCGAACACGTGCTCGCCGAGTACCTCGGCCACCAGCTCGGAGTGCTCCATCGCGCCGAGCGCCTCGGTGAGGTTCTGCGGCAGCGTCTCGAAGCCCAGTGCGCGCCGCTCGGTCTCGGTGAGCGACCACACGTCGTCCTCCGTGGCCGGGCCCAGCTCGTAGCCCTGCGCGACGCCCTGCAGCCCGGCCCCGAGGATCACGGCGAAGGCCAGGTAGGGGTTGCAGGCCGTGTCCAGCGTGCGGATCTCCACCCGCCGCGTGGACGACTTGCCCGGTGAGTACATCGGCACCCGCGCCAGTGCCGACCGGTTCGCGTGCCCCCAGGACACGGCCGTGGGCGCCTCGCCGCCGATGATCAGGCGCTTGTAGGAGTTCACCCACTGGTTGGTGACCGCGGCGATCTCCCGGGAGTGCCGCAGCACCCCGGCGACGAACGACTTGCCGGTGGCGGAGAGCTCGTAGGGGTCGCTCGGGTCGTGGAAGGCGTTGCGGTCGCCCTCGAACAGCGAGAAGTGCGTGTGCATCGCCGAGCCGGGCTGCTCGGTGAACGGCTTGGGCATGAACGAGGCCCGCACGCCCTGGGTCATCGCCACCTCCTTCACCACGTACCGGAACGTCATGATGTTGTCGGCCATCGTCAGGGCGTCGGCGTAGCGCAGGTCGATCTCCTGCTGGCCGGGGCCGCCCTCGTGGTGGCTGAACTCCACCGAGATGCCCATCTGCTCCAGCGTCTCGATGGCGTTGCGCCGGAAGTGCGGGGCGACGTCGTGGCTGGCCTGGTCGAAGTAGCCGCCGTTGTCAGCGGGTACCGGCTCGGCGCCGTCGGAGTTCAGCTCACGCAGCAGGTAGAACTCGATCTCGGGGTGCACGTAGCAGGTGAACCCGGCCTCGCCCGCCTTGTTCAGCGCGCGCCGCAGCACGTGGCGGGGGTCGGCCCAGGACGGCGACCCGTCGGGCATCGCGATGTCGCAGAACATCCGCGCCGAGTAGTGCTCACCGGCCGTGGACTCCCACGGCAGCACCTGGAACGTCGACGGATCGGGGCGGGCGACCATGTCCGACTCGAAGACGCGGGCGAAACCCTCGATCGCGGAGCCGTCGAACCCGATGCCCTCGGCGAAGGCGCCCTCCAGCTCGGCGGGCGCCACGGCCACCGACTTGAGGTAGCCCAGTACGTCGGTGAACCACAGCCGCACGAAGCGGATGTCGCGTTCCTCGAGGGTGCGGAGCACGAACTCCTGCTGGCGGTCCATGGGCGGAGCCTAGGAACACCGCGTTACGGGCGTGTTTCGTCGCTGGTCAGCTCGTGCGTCACGCACCCACCGGCCAGTGCTCGACCTGCACGTCGGGCATCGGAAAGTCCTTCGGGTTGCCCGTCGCCAGCCTCGCCCCGTGCACGGACGCCCGCGCAGGTGATCGATGAGGACGGTGGAGTCGAGGACGTAGAGTGGACTTTCGCACTATTGATGATCTTTAGGCGGCCTCCGCGAGGACGTCGAGC
>JAKDLE010000208.1 GCA_030453005.1 Pseudonocardia sp.
AGCACGCTGCGCCGCGGCCCGATGCGGTCGACCTCGCCGCCGACCAGCCGTGCGGTGAGCAGCCCGGCCGCCCCCAGCCCGGTGAGCACGAGCCCGCGCGCGCCCGAGCCGAGCGCGAACTCGTCCTCCAGCCGCAGCGCCACCAGGAAGTTCAGCCCGGCCAGGCACCCCCACCCGACGGCGGCCACCACGCCCGCCCGCAGCACCCGCGGCGCGAGAGCGGTGCGCAGCGTGGGCCGCTGCGCCGGCGCGGGGCCGCCCGACGGGATCCCGACCAGCCCGAGCAGCAGCGCCGTCGCCGCCACGCCGCCGAACGCGAGCCGCCAGTCGACCACCGCGGCGAGCCCGCCCAGCAGCGGCGCCGAGGTCTGCCCGGCCGCCTGCAGCGAGCCGAACCAGCCCAGCGCGCGCCCCAACCGGTCGGGAGCCGCCGCGGCGGCCAGCGCGGCGAGCAGGAGGGGGGTGGTGAACCCGTTCGCGAGGCCCTGCACCGCCCGAGCGGCCAGGAACAGCGGCCACGTCGCGGCCAGGAGGCACGCCAGTGAGGCGATCGTGTACACGCCGTAGGCGGTGACCACGGTGCGGCGGCGCCCCCACCGCTCGCCGAGCGTGCCGGACACCAGCATCACGGCAGCGAACGGCAGCAGGTAGGCCGTGACCGACGTGGCCGCCGCGGCCGCGCTGACTCCGAACGACTCCCCGAGCTCGGGCAGCATCGCGACGGTGACGCCGCCGCCGAACGGGCCGAGGAACGCACCCCCGTAGAGACCGGCCCGGGCGAGCCGACCCGTCAGCTGCCCGTGCCCCCGGTGCCGCGGCGGCGCAGGTAGCGCTCGAAGTCGGCCGCGATGGCGTCGCCGTCGGCCTCGGGCAGGGGTTCCTCGGCGTCCTCGTTCGCGGCCTGCTCCTCGAGTTGGCGGACGTACTCGCGCACCTCGTCGTCGGCCTCGGCCATCTCCGAGACGGTGCGCTCCCACTCCTCGGCCTGCTCGGGGAGCCCACCGAGTGGCACCTCGACGTCGAGGACCTCCTCGATGCGGTGCAGCAACGCGACCGCGGCCTTGGGCACCCGGGCCTGCGACACGTAGTGCGGCACGGCCGCCCAGAACGACATGGCGGGCACCCCGGCCTCGACGCACGCGTTCTGGAACACCCCGACGATCCCGGTGGGCCCCTGGTAGGTGGACGGCTCGACCTGCATGCGGTTGGCCGAGTCGGTGTCGTGGGAGATGCCGCTGACGGTGGTGGGGCGGGTGTGCGGGATGTCGGTGAGCAGCGCACCCAGCGTGATGACCTTCATCACGCCGAGCCGCTCGATGTGCCCGAGCAGCTCCGTGCAGAACGAGCGCCAGCGCAGGTTCGGCTCGATCCCGTTGACCAGTACGACGTGCCGCTCGGTGCCCGGCAGGGTGGCCACGGACAGCCGCGTGGTCTGCCACTCGATCTTGCGGGTCACCCCGTCGGCGTAGCGCACGTGCGGGCGTGTGACCTGGAAGTCGTAGTAGTCCTCCGGGTCGATCGACGCCAGCGGGGTGGCGTCCCAGCTCAGCTCGAGATGCTCCAGGGCGGTGCTGGCGGCCTCGCCCGCGTCGTTCCATCCCTCGAACGCGGCGATCATCACCGGGTCGACGAGGCGGGGCTCCCGCTCCGGACGATCATGGGGGTCGCGGTCGGTCATCGGGCCAGACTACGGCCGTCGACCCCGCTCGGGAGAACACGTCCCCCCGGGGGCGGCTACCGTGGCCAGGTGGCCTCCCTATTCCCGCAGCAGTCGACCCAGCAGAAGTCGTCCCAGCAGAAGTCGTCCCAGCAGAAGTCGTCCCAGCAGAAGTCCGCCTTCGACACCTCCTTCATGGACGTGCTCGGCGAGCGTGTCCTCATCGCCGACGGCGCGATGGGCACGATGCTGCAGTCGGTCGACCTCACCGCGGACGACTTCGCGGGGCTCGAGGGCTGCAACGAGATCCTCAACGACACCCGGCCCGACGTGGTGCGCCACATCCACCGCGCGTACTTCGAGGCGGGCGCCGACGCCGTCGAGACGAACACGTTCGGCGCGAACCTGCCCAACCTCGCCGACTACGCCATCGCCGACCGGATCGGGGAGCTGGCGCTCAAGGGCACGCGGCTGGCCCGCGAGGTGGCCGACGAGATGTCCACGCCCGACCGCCCGCGCTTCGTGCTGGGCTCGGTCGGGCCGGGCACCAAGCTGCCGACGCTGGGGCACGCCACGTATTCGAGCCTGCGCGACGCCTACGCCGAGTGCGGGCGCGGCATGCTCGCAGGCGGCGCCGACGCGATCGTCATCGAGACCTGCCAGGATCTACTGCAGGTCAAGGCGGCCGTGCTGGGCATGAAACGGGCGATGACGGCCGAGGGCCGCCGCATCCCGATCGTCACGCAGGTGGCGATGGAGACCACCGGCACGATGCTGCTGGGCTCCGAGATCGGTGCGGCGCTCACGGCGCTGGAGCCGCTGGGTATCGACCTCATCGGGCTCAACTGCTCCACCGGCCCCGCCGAGATGAGCGAGCACCTGCGCACGCTGGCCAAGCACTCCCGCATCCCGCTGTCGGTCATGCCCAACGCGGGTCTGCCGGTGCTGGGCCCCGACGGCGCGGAGTACCCGCTCACCGCCGACGAGCTGGCCGAGGCGCTGTCGGCCTTCGTCCGCGACTACGGCCTGCGCCTGGTCGGTGGCTGCTGCGGTACCACACCGGAGCACATCACCGCCGTGGCGCGGGCCCTGCGGGACACCACCGCGCCCGAGCGGAACCCGCGCCCGGAGCCCGGCCTGAGCTCCCTCTACGCGGCGGTGCCATTCCAGCAGGACACCTCGGTGCTGATGATCGGCGAGCGCACCAACGCCAACGGCTCCAGGAAGTTCCGCGACGCCATGCTCGAGCAGGACTGGGAGGCCTGCGTCGGGATCGCCCGCGACCAGACCCGCGAGGGTGCGCACTTCATGGACCTGTGCGTCGACTACGTGGGGCGCGACGGCGCGGCCGACATGGCCGAGCTGGCCGGGCGCCTGGCCACGGCGTCCACGCTGCCGGTGATGCTCGACTCCACCGAGCCCGACGTCATCCGCGCAGGCCTGGAGCGGCTCGGCGGCCGGTGCATCGTCAACTCGGTCAACTACGAGGACGGCCTCGGCCCGGACTCCCGCTTCGCGCGGGCGATGGAGCTGGTGCGCGAGCACGGCGCCGCCGTCGTCGTCACCTGCATCGACGAGGAGGGGCAGGCCCGCACCGCCGAGTGGAAGGTCCGGATCGCCGCCCGCATCATCGACGACCTCGTCGCCCTGCACGGCATGCGCGTCGAGGACATCGTCGTCGACACCCTCACCTTCCCGATCACCACCGGGCAGGAGGAGGTGCGGCGCGACGCGCTGGAGACGATCGCGGCCATCCGCGAGCTCAAACGCCGCTACCCCGACGTGCAGACCACCCTGGGCGTCTCGAACGTGTCCTTCGGGCTCAACCCGGCGGCCCGGCAGGTGCTGAACTCGGTGTTCCTGCATGAGTGCGTCAACGCCGGGCTGGACACCGCGATCGTGTCCGCGGCCAAGATCCTGCCGATGGCCAAGATCGACGACGAGCAGCGTTCGGTGGCTCTCGACCTCGTCTACGACCGGCGGCGGTCCGGGCCGGACGAGGACCAGTACGACCCGCTCAACCGGTTCATGGAGCTGTTCGAGGGGGTCTCGGCGTCGTCGGCTCGGGCGAGCCGGGCCGAGGAGCTGGCCGGGCTGCCGCTGTTCGAGCGGTTGGAGCGACGCATCGTCGACGGCGAGCGCGACGGCCTCGACGCCGACCTGGCCGAGGCGCTGCAGGTCCGCCCGGCCTTGGAGATCATCAACGACACGCTGCTCTCGGGCATGAAGACCGTGGGCGAGCTGTTCGGCTCCGGCCAGATGCAGCTGCCCTTCGTCCTGGCCAGCGCCGAGGTGATGAAGACGGCCGTCGCCTACCTCGAGCCGCACATGGAGAAGTCCGAGGACGACCAGGGCAAGGGCACGATCGTGCTGGCCACGGTGAAGGGCGACGTGCACGACATCGGCAAGAACCTGGTCGACATCATCCTGACCAACAACGGCTACACCGTGGTCAACCTCGGCATCAAGCAGCCGATCTCCACGATCCTCACGGCCGCCGAGGAGCACCGCGCCGACGCCGTCGGCATGTCCGGCCTGCTGGTCAAGTCCACGGTGATCATGAAGGAGAACCTCCAGGAGATGAACTCCCGGGGGATCGCCACGACGACCCCCGTGCTGCTCGGCGGCGCGGCGCTGACGCGCTCCTACGTGGAGAACGACCTGCAGGAGGTCTACAAGGGCCGGGTCACCTACGCCCGCGACGCCTTCGAGGGGCTGCGGGTCATGGACGCCACGATGGCGCGCCGCCGCGGGGAGATCCCCGAGACCACCCCGGAGGAGGAGGCCGCGAAGGCCGAGCGCAAGGCCCGCCACGAGAAGTCGCAGCGGGTCGCGGCGAAGCGCAAGGCGGCCGAGGCGGCGGCCGCGGGCCCGCTCCCGGAGCGCTCCGACGTCGCGGTCGACAACCCGGTGCCCACGCCGCCGTTCTGGGGCACCCGGATCGTCAAGGGCGTGGCGCTGGCCGACTACGCAGGCATGCTCGACGAGCGGGCCCTGTTCCTGGGGCAGTGGGGGCTGCGCGGCTCCAAGGGCGGTGACGGGCCCAGCTACGAGGAGCTGGTGGAGACCGAGGGCCGCCCGCGGCTGCGGTACTGGCTTGACCGGCTGTCCACCGAGGGTGTGCTGGCGGGGGCGTCGCTGGTCTACGGGTACTTCCCGGCGGTGTCGGAGAAGGACTCGCTGGTGGTGCTCGCCCATGACATCGACGGTGGGCCGCGTCCCGACGCGCCCGAACGGTTCCGGTTCGAGTTCCCGCGCCAGCGCCGCGACCGCAACCTGTGCCTCGCCGACTTCTGGCGGCCCCGCTCGCTGGCGATCGAGCGCGGCGAGGTCGACGTACTGCCCCTGCAGCTGGTCACGATGGGCCAGCCGATCGCCGACTACGCGAACGAGCTGTTCGCGAAGGACGCCTACCGCGACTACCTGGAGGTGCACGGCCTGGGCGTGCAGCTCACCGAGGCGTTCGCCGAGCTGTGGCACCGCCGCATCCGCGAGGAGCTGGCGTTCCCCGCCGGGGGCGTCGTGGCCGCCGAGGACCCCGAGAACGTCGAGGAGTTCTTCAAGCTGGGCTACCGCGGCGCCCGCTACTCCCTGGGCTACGGCGCCTGCCCGAACCTGGAGGACCGCGCCAAGACGGTCGCGCTGCTGGAGCCGGGCCGGATCGGGGTGGAGCTGTCCGAGGAGCTGCAGCTGCATCCCGAGCAGTCCACCGACGCGTTGGTGGCCCACCACCCGGAGGCCAAGTACTTCAATGCGGGGTGACCCCGTGGGCGGGGGGCCGTCGGCCGTCCTCTGGGACATGGACGGCACGCTCGTCGACTCCGAGAAGGTGTGGACGGTCTCGCTCACCGAGGCCGCCCGGGCGCTGGGCGGCCCGCTGAGCACCGGGGCGCGGCAGGCGATCATCGGGTCGAACCTGCCCCGCACCCTGCGGATCATGTTCGACGACCTCGGATTGGCCGCCGAACCGGACCGGCTGGCCCAGGCCCGGCAGCTGATCCTCGACCGGACCGGCGAGCTGTTCGCCGACGGGCTCCGGTGGCGTCCCGGCGCGCGGGACGCGCTGCGCGCCGTCACACAGGCGGGCTGGCCGACGGCGCTGGTCACCAACACCGGCCGGGCCCTCACCGAGCTGGCGTTGGACGGCATCGGCCGTGAGCACTTCACCGTCACCGTCTGCGGCGACGAGGTGGCCCACGGCAAGCCCGACCCCGATCCCTACCTGCGCGCCGCGGAGCTGCTCGGCGTCGACGCCGGGGGCTGCCTGGCCGTCGAGGACTCGCCCACCGGCGCGCTCTCGGCCGCCCGCGCCGGAGCGGC
>JAKDLE010000209.1 GCA_030453005.1 Pseudonocardia sp.
GGGGCGGAGACGACCGCGCCGACCAGCACGTCGAGTGCCACGCCGACGCCGACGCCGACGCCGACCGTCCCGCCGTCCACCGAGGCGCCCCCCGCGTCCTCGGTCGACCCGGTCGGGTTCATCCAGGGCTACTACTCCCTGCTACCCGGGAACCTCGACGCCGCGTGGGCGCAGCTCAGCCCGCAGGCGCAGAGCGCCTCCGGTGGGCGGGGCAACTTCGACTCGTTCTACGGCGGGATGGAGTCGGTGTCGCTGCAGAACGTGCGGTCGGTCGGCGAGAACACCGTCGAGGCCACCGTCGTGTTCGATCGGCGTGAGGGGCCGACGACGAACGAGCCGTACCGCTTCGTGGTGTCGTCGGCGAACGGTGAACCGATCCTGCAGTCGTTCAGCCAGCTCGGCTAGCTTCCCCACACCGTCCACACGCATGCATGTGGTAAGCCGGGCCTCATGTTACGGACGTTCGCCGCGACGCTGGCAGTGGCCTGCCTCACGCTCGCCGGGTGTTCCGGCGCCTCCGTCCCGTCCGAGGTCGCTCCGGGGGGTGCCTCGATCACCCACCGGTACGGCACGACGGAGGTGCCCGTCGACCCGCAGCGCGTCGTCACCGTCGGACTCACCGACCACGACACGGTGCTCGCGCTGGGCGTCACCCCGGTGGCCGTGACGGACTGGTTCGGCGACCAGCCCTACGGGGTGTGGCCGTGGGCGCAGGACGCACTCGGCGACGCCACCCCCGTGGTGCTCGAGGCGGCCGCGGCGCAGATGGAGTTCGAGAAGATCGCGGCGGCCGCGCCCGACCTCATCCTGGCCGTGAACTCCGGCCTCACCCAGGCGCAGTACGACACGCTCACCGCGATCGCGCCGACGGTCGCGCAGTCGGGCGAGTTCGTCGACTACGGCACCCCCTGGCAGGACCAGACCCGCATCATCGGCGCCGCGCTCGGCCGCACCGCCCAGGCCGAGGAGCTGGTCGCCGACGTGGAGGCCGACTTCGCCGCGGCGCGCGAGGCGAACCCGCGGTTCGACGGCGCCATCGGCATCATCGGACTGACCGGCACGGACGGCGACTACTACCCCTACGGGCCCGAGGACGCCCGCGCGCGCTTCCTCGGTGCGCTGGGCTTCGCGCAGGCCCCGGGGATCGCCGAGCTGGCGGGCGAGAACTTCTTCGCCACGATCAGCGCCGAGCGCTTCGACCTGCTCGCCGACGCCGACGTGCTCGTCTGGATCGCCGCCACCGAGGCCGAACGCACGGCGCTGCAGACGAACCCGGCCTACGCGGCGCTCACCCTCGTACAGGAGGGCCGCGACGTGTTCCCGGCCTACGACCCGCTCGGCGCCGCGCTGTCCTACAACAGCGTGCTCAGCCTGCCGTTCGCGATCGACGGGATGGTGCCGCTGCTGCAGGCCGCGATCGACGGCGACCCGGCGACGACGGCGTGACCACACGATCTCATCGCCACACCACGTGGACGCCCGGGAACTCGGCGAGAGCCCGGTCGACGGTGACCACAGGAATGGACTCGATCATCGCCTGTGCGGCGATGATCCGATCGAACGGATCGCGGTGCGCCCACGTCAGCGTGCCCGCGGTCAGGGCGTGATGACCGGTGATCGGTAGCTCCGAGGCGCGAAGTCGACGCAGGTGGTCGGCGTAGCCCAACACCACTGCCTGGGCCTCGTCCAGCTTGCCCAGACGGAACTTGGTGGCGATCTCCCATGCACTGGCGGCGGAGATCAGCAGCTCGGTGCCAGGATCGCGGATGAGGTCGAGCGTGGGCGCTGGGATGCGATCCGGCTCGAGGAGTGTCCAGAGCAACGCATGGGTGTCGAGCAGAAGGCGCGAGCTCACTCCCACTGCTTCAGCTCGTCGTCGGGAAGCGGCTCGAAGAAGGCGTCGGACACCGATCCCCGAACGAAGCCGACTGGCCGCGGCGGGGGTGAGGTCACCGGGACCAGGCGCACGATCGGCGCTCCGTCGCGGGCGACGACCACGTCCTCGCCCGCCTCGGCCTGCGCCAAGATCTGCGAGAGCCGGGTCTTCGCCTCCTGCACGTTCACCTGAACGGTCACGCGGTCAGCTTACCTGGCCAGGTCTGGCTGGCCAAGCGCCACCAGCAGAGCAGTCGAGCCGATCAGGGCGCTCACCGTCGGTAGCCGTCGCGGCGGTGCCGACGGCCACGACCAGGACGACGAGCTCGCTGTCGGGCATCTCGTAGACCGTGCTTCGTCGCTGGTTCGCTTCGGCGGGTTCTACGTATGGGGGGAAGCACCTCTGCACGATCGGGTGATCGCATCCGACGCCGATCCAGATCAGCTCCAGCAGGTCGACGCGGTTCAGGTCATCCAAGATCAGGAAGTAGACGAATCCGGGAGCGGCGGCCACACTCCGGCCGCGAGAAGCTCGACCCGGGGCGTGCGGCGACGACCGTAGCCGTCGCCGTCTGCATCGACACCGTCCCGCAAGGGACCCTTGAGTTCAGGCGGGACGGCGGACGATTGGATCGACTGGGCCCTTGGGATCAGCGGGTGGTGCGGTAGGCATCTCGGCGGTGGGCAATGTCGACGACCGCAACCGTGCGCTGCTCATCGTCGATGCGGTAGATGACCCGGTAGGTGCCCCGCCGAGCGCTGTGCCGGTCATCGAGCGGCGGGTGACGTCGCTTGCCGATTCGGTGCGGATTGTCGAGCAGTGCACCGACGATGAACTCGTGCGCCGCGAAGGCCGCCGCCTCAGGCAGGTGCTGAGCGAGCTGACGTCGAGCGGTGGGAGTGATCACCAGCGCGTAGCGCTCTCGATCGCCTGTCACGCACTGTGCCTGCGGCGCTCACTCATTGCCTGGGTGAGCTCGGCCTCGGATTCGCCTTCACCTCGTGCGAGCTCCGCATCGGACGCGGCGAGCCGCTGGAGCGTGTCGGGATCGGCGAGGACCGCGATCGACTCCTCAAGGGACTCCAGGTCCTCGGTAGCGATCAACACTGCCGAGGGCTTGCCGTGCACCGTGACCGTCACACGCTCGTGCTGAGCGTTCACGCGCCCGACAAGCTCGGACAGGTGCGCCTTCACCTCGGCAAGTGACATCGTCGTCGTCATGGTCACAAGTATGACCATTTTGAGTACTGATGTCGAGCACCAACGCCGGGCCTGCGACGGGGACGGCAGCAGCCGTCCATCCAGTGCCCCGCCGGGTTGTCGATTCCGGTGTGAACGCGTGCGCCGCCGCGCGCGGTCACGAAGATCCGCACGGCGCGCCGGCCTCGCCACCCTCGACGGCTCCGGCGTCGCGACACTCTCCGCGGGCCTGCCCTGAGACCGGCCCGCCGCCCCAGGTGCACATGGCGGCGGCGCCGTTGACCAAACGCGATCTTCGCGCGCTCGAGCGCTGCCGTGGAGCGAGGGTCGGCGTCCCGAACACCGTGTTGGCCCGGCTCGTCGTATCCGGCTGTGTGGCGACGACCCGGAAGTCGCCGGTGCGCATCCTGAGCTTCCCTGCGCGGCCCACCAGCCGGGTAGTCGTGGGAGGCCGGGGATCGTCGGCCGGCAGTCGAGTACGGCCTGGATGCGTCTGCGCGCCACCGGGTCGGAGCGTGCGCAGCTGTCGAGCCGTTGCCGGCGCCAGACCGACGCGGTGGGCCACAGGCCCAGATCCGCCTTGACCTCGTCCCAGGGGATCAGAAGCCCGCCGGTCTCGCGCATCTCCGCGCGTGCGGCCTCGGCGGCCCGGATGTCGGCCATGTCCCCGGCCAGGTCGAGGAGGCGGGCGAGGTCCTCGGAGTCGATGACGGCGGCCACCCTCCGTCCGCGCCGGGACAGGCCCGGTCCACCACGGCGGCGAGCTGGTCTCGGAGATGCTCACGGCGTACTGGTTCAGATGTACGAGACGTACGCTCGGCGCCGGCGCGACCCCCCGCTCACGGCCGGCTCAAGCGGTCGCGCAGGGCGGCCATCAGGGCGGCGCGGGTGCTCACCGCGAGCTTCTGCCGGAGGCGCGCCACGTGCTGCTCCACGGTCTTCGGGGAGATGTAGAGCCGCGCGCCGATCTCCTTGTGGGTCAGCCCGTCGACGACGAGCGCGCCGACCTCGCGCTCGCGGTCGGACAGGTCGTCCACGGCCACGGCGCGACGAGGCCCCGGGGCGGGACGCAGCCGTCGGACGGTCTCCAGCAGGGCACGGGCGACGGCGGCGTCACCGGTACGGGCGGTCGCCGCCCGGCACAGCTCGACGGCCTCCCACGGCCGCCCCGCGGCGTCGAGGTGGGTACCCGCCGCCGTGACGGCGAGCGGATCGACCGTGCCGCCGAGCACGGCGGCCCAGGCTGCGGCGGCCTCCGCGCGGACGCGGAGCACCGGATGCGGGCAGGCCAGGGCGTCGAGGCGGCAGGCGGCGTCGGCGGCAGCGGCGGCGTCGGCGGTCACCGCGGCCCGTTCGACCCGCCACCACTGCTCCGCGGCGACGGCCCACCACGGCGAGCCCGCGGCACACACGGCGGCGTGCATCGCCGCGGCGAGGACATCGCGGTCGTCGGCGGAGACCCGGGCGGCGGCCACGGACAGCTCACCCCAGGCGTCGAGCAGCAGGATCTCGACGTCCGCGCCTGCCATGACCGGCACGACCCGGTGCCAGGTGGCGGCCAACGCGTCGTCGTCGCCGCTGCGGCGGGCCAGCCCGACGCCGACGGCCGCCGCCACCACCGCGGTGCGGCGCAGCACCGTGGATCCGGCGGTGGCCGTGACCGCGTCGCGCGCCGCGGCCAGGCGCCCGGCACGCAGATCCAGCCAGCCCGCGAGCAGCCGGGCCCGGGCTCCCTGGGTGGTGCCGGGATCGGGCGTGAGCAGAGCCCGTGCGGCGCGCTCGTGCCCACCCGCGGCGGCGACGGTGGCCGCCAGCTCCCCCCACCGTTCCGGGGCCAGGTGGTCGGAGGGCACCGTCGCCGCGGCCAGCCCGGCGAGCCGTCGCGCGGCGGGTTCGACCGCGCCCCGCAGGGCCTCCAGCACGGCGTCGGCGCCGTCGATGAGCACGGTCAGACCGCGCGGGGCGGGCTCCGGAAGCCGGTCGCGGGCCTCGGCGAGGTCGCGGACGGCCGTGTCGACGTCGGCGGCGATCGCCCCGGACAACGCGGCCCGGGCCGCGGCCCAGGCTCCCGCGGAGCCGTCGAGGGTGGCGGCGACGGTCCGCCAGCGCGCCGCGGCGTCGAGCAGGGCACCGTCGGCGGTGGCGGCGGCCGCGGCCACCCCGGCGGCGCGGCAGCCGGGGTCGTCGCCTGCGGCGCGGGCGCGGTCGGCCGCCGCGGTGGCCCCCCGCGTGTCGCCGGCCGCCCCGGCCCGTTCGGCCCGGAGGCCGTCGAACCCGGCGTGGCGGGTGGCGGTCGCGGTCACGGCGGTCGCGGTCACGGCCGTGTCCCGGTCGGGAGGGCCGAGTGCCGCACTGCGTCCATGGTTCCCCCTCGGGGTCGCTCCGGCTCGTCCACGGGTCGGGGAGTAGAGCAGCGCGCGGCGTGGGTGATACGTCGGTCGTCGAGGACGCGGGTGGGCCCGCCGCGCCGGGGACCGAGCACCGTCACCGCAGACGCCCGCGCAGAGCCGCGACGAGCGAGGCCCGGCTGGACGCCGACAGCTTCTGCCGCAGGCGGGCGACGTGCTGCTCCACCGTCTTCGGGGAGATGTGGAGGCGGGCCCCGATCTGCTTGTGGGTGAGGCCGTCGACCACCAGTGCGCCGACGTCGCGCTCGCGGTCGGAGAGGTCGTCGGGGTGCGCGGCGCGCCGGGGCACCGGCGTCGGGTGCAGCTTGCGGGCGGTGCTCAGCACCAGCCGCGCGACCGTCGGGTCGGTCGTGCGGGCGACGGCGTCCCGGCAGAGCCCGATGGCCTCCCACGGGTGACCGGCGGCGTCGAGGGCGGTGGCGACGGCGGCGACCGCGGCCGCGTCCACGTGTCCACGGAGGACCGCGGCCCACGTCGTCGCCCCGGCCGCG
>JAKDLE010000210.1 GCA_030453005.1 Pseudonocardia sp.
AGTGGGTCTCCACGACGCTGCCGCGGCCTTCGCCGTCGACGATCTCCATGGTGACCGTGCGGGGCTCGGGGCAGCTGAACTCGGCCTTGACCGGCACCCCGACGCGGCGCCCGAGGGTGAAGGTCACCTCGACGAGGAAGCGGTCCTCGTCGGGGGGGCAGTCGACCGCGGGTGCGGAGATCACCCGCAGGTTCGCGAAGGAGTACGGGTGGAACCAGGCCCCGTGCCAGGGGTCGAGCCGGTTGGCCAGCACGTCCTCGGGCTCGCAGCGCCCGACGACGGTGGCGACGGTGGGCAGGCTGCGGGCGGGGTCGGGCCGCGGGCCGAGCACCGGTGCGTCGGTGACCGGCTCGCCCGCCTCCTCCAGCCGCACCCAGGCGAGGACGCCGTCGTCGTGGGTCGGGAACGTGCGCCAGCCGGGGCGGCCCTGCGCCCCGAGCGAGAGGCCGTGCCAGCGGCAGACCAGCGCGCCGTCGTGCACCGGAGCGTCGCAGAGGGCGGCGCCCAGGTGCGGGCACGCGCCGGGGCCAGCGTGCAGGCGGCCGTCGCCGTCCCGCCACGCGACCACCTCGTGGCCGTTGACGACCCGTCCGAACGCCCGTCCGGACCCCCCCGCGCGGCCCCCGGCGCGCCCCAACCCCCCCCCCGCCGGCGGGCCCACGGCCCGGACGACGGCTGCGCGGATGAGGCCCGGCTTCGCGTCGGCCCAGCTCGGCGTCTGCTCGGCCCAGGCCGGGCGGCGCAGCAGGCGCAGGGGGTTGACCGGCTGATCGGAACGGTGCTCGTTCACGCGGCCCAGGCTAGGACCGCCCCCTCCGCGCGGCGACTCGACCCGAGCGAGCGTCACAGCCAGTGGTTACGCCGGAACTGTCGGAACAGCAGGGAACAGATCACCACGATCGCCAGCAGTACCGCCGGATAGCCCAGCGGATGCTCCAGCTCCGGCATGTAGGTGAAGTTCATCCCGTAGATGCCGGCGATCATCGTGGGCACGGTGATCAGGGCGGCGTACGAGGTGATCTTCCGCATGTCGTTGTTCTGCTGCATCGTGATCTTCGCCAGCGACGCGTCGACGAGCGTGGTGAGGAGCTCGTTGAAGCCCGCGACGCGCTCCACGACGGTGACGAGGTGATCCTCGACGTCGCGGAAGTACGAGCGGACGTCGTGCGGCACCAGCGCGCTGTAGCCCTCGGTCAGCTTGCGCAGCGGGGTGGCCAACGGCACGACCGCGCGGCGCAGCTCCAGCACCTCGCGCTTCATCACGTAGATCTGCTCGGCGTTCATCGTCGAACGCGGCGTGAAGACCTGCGCCTCCATGTCGTCGATGTCGTCCTCGATGGCCTCGGTGACCTCCAGGTAGGTGTCGACGACGCGGTCGGCGATGGCGTGCAGCACCGCCGCGGGCCCGAGGGCGAGCTGGTCCGGGTCGGCCTCCAGCCGGTTGCGGACGTCGCGCAGCGACGAGTGCCTGCCGTGCCGCACCGTGATGGCGAAGTCGGGGCCGATGAACGTCATCACCTCGCCGGTCTCCACGATCTCGTGCTCCGCGGCGGGCTGGCCGGAGGCCCCGGCGCCGGGCCCGAGATAACAGACCGTCTTGAGCACCATGAACAGCATGTCCTCGTAGCGCTCCAGCTTGGGGCGCTGGTGGGCGTGCACGGCGTCCTCGACGGCCAGCTCGTGCAGGCCGAAGACGTCGGCGATACTGGTGAGCTGCTCCTCGTCGGGCTCGTGCAGCCCGATCCAGACGAAGCCGTCCTCGCGACGGCGGACCTCGGCGAGGGCCTCGTCGTGGGCCCAGCGGCCGGGGAGCCGCCTGCCCTCGACGTAGACGGCACAGTCGACGACGTGGGCCGAGACGGGCACGCGCGACGGCGACGGCGTGGTGGCTCGGGTGCTGATCCGGGTGGCGGCACGGATGACCGGGCGGATCGAGGACAGCGGCGGCACGGGGTACCTCCAGGGTTCGTGAGGTGCGCATGGGAATCGCGCCCCGAACCGGAGGGCCGCTAGCGGCGGCGAGCCTGGTCGGAGGCGCGGCGACTACTACAACCGGGTGCCGTCGGCACCGCGCTCACCTCCTGGCCTGGGTCTCGTGACGGGGGACCGTTGACTAGGTTACCCCTGCAGGCAGTCCATCGACGCAGGAGGCGTTCACGTTGCAGTTCGGGCGGTACTACGAGGAGTTCGAGGTCGGTGCGGTGTACAGGCACTGGCCCGGCAAGACGGTGACCGAGTACGATGACCACCTGTTCTGCCTGCTCACCATGAACCACCATCCGCTGCACCTGGACGCGAACTTCGCGCAGGAGACCACCGAGTTCAAGCAGAACGTCGTGGTGGGCAACTACATCTACTCGCTGCTGCTGGGGATGTCGGTGCCGGACGTCTCGGGCAAGGCGATCGCCAACCTCGAGGTGGAGTCGCTCAAGCACACGAAGCCGACGTTCCACGGCGACACCATCTACGGCGAGACCGAGGTCCTCGACAAGACCCCGTCGAAGTCGAAGGACGACCGGGGCGTCGTGTACGTGGAGACGCGCGGCTACAAGCAGGACGGCACGGTCGTGTGCACGTTCCGGCGCAAGGTGATGATCCCGAAGCGGTCCTACGGCGAGGCGCGCGGCGGGGAGCAGCCCGGCCGTCCCGTCCCGCAGGCCTGAGCGCGGGCCGGTTCAACGGGGGAGGGCGTCCCAGGCGGCGAGCGTCTCCACGAGCTCGTCGACCAGGGGGAGGCCGGTGAGGTCGGCGGCGGCGCACCAGCGGGCGTCGAGAGCGTCGTCGCCCGCCTGCAGCTCGCCGCCGACCACCGTGCACACGTAGTCCGCCACGGCGTACCGACCGCGCGACACCCGGCCCACCAACCGTCCGGGCCGCACCGTCAGCCCGGTCTCCTCCCGCATCTCGCGGACCAGCGCGGCGGCGTCGTCCTCACCGGCCTCGACCCGCCCGCCGGGCACCGACCAGCGGCCTCGGCCGGGTTCGTTGCCGCGGCGGACCAACAACAGACGGCCGTCGGCGTCATAGGCCAGACCACCCACACAGGGAGTCACGGTCGCGTCCTCGTCCACGATCGAGGACGGTACGCACCCCGCGTGCCGGGTATCCCGCGCCGTCCGGGTGCTGTACAAACAGACGTGGCAGCTTCACATGGGGTGTCAGGGTCCTCTCCGACGCAGAACGGTGGTACGGGTGAACATCAGGAAGCTGGTCGGGTTCATCGCGATCGCGTTGCTGATCTTCTTCGTCGTCACTCGGCCGGAGAGCGCGGCGCAGTCGGTGGAGAACATCGCGAGCATTCTCAGCAACGTCGCGAACTCCGTCTCCGACTTCTTCACCGCGCTCGTGTAGCCCGTGCTCGCCCCCCGTGAGATCGACGAGTACCTGCTCCCGACGGAGCGGAGGGTCATCCGCGTCCGGCAGCACTGGGCCGTGATGATCAAACACCTGGTGCAGACGGCGCTGTTCCTGCTGGTGGTGATGCTCGGCGAGGCGTACCTGCCCGACAGCGTGGTCATCGACAACGTCGCGTTCTATCTCGGGCTGGTCGCGGTGCTGAGGTTCACGGTGCTCACGATCCTGTGGTGGATCGAGCGCATCGTCATCACCGACAAGCGCGTGATGCTCGCCGAGGGGATCATCACCCACAACGTGGGCATGATGCCGCTGAGCAAGGTCACCGACCTGACGTTCCGTCGCAGCCTCGGTGGACGGATCTTCGGCTACGGCACGCTGATCGTCGAGTCGGCGGGCCAGATCCAGGCGCTCAACCAGATCAGCTACATGCCTCGGCCCGAGGAGATCTACGAGGCGCTCTCCGAGCTGGTGTTCGGGGAGAAGGGCAAGACCCGCGCCACCGGAATGTTGGCCCGCCCCCGCTGGCGTCGCTGACCCCACGCCCTGATCGACGGGGAGACGACGATAGGACAACGACGTCACGGTCCTGTTCATCACGAACAAGCCACTCGACATCCACTATCTCCCCGCGGGGGAGGCTCCGACCGCATCGGACCGCTGAGCACGCATCCGCCGCCCGGCGGTTAGCCTGGGCCGTGCCCCGAAGCCCGCGGATCGACCTGCACACCCACTCGACGGCCTCCGACGGCACCGATTCGCCCGCCGCACTCGTCGCGGCGGCGGCAGGCGCGGAGGTGGACGTCGTCGCGATCACCGACCACGACACCACCGGTGGGTGGGACGAGGCCGCGACGGCGCTGCCCGCCGGGATGCGCCTCGTGCGTGGGGCCGAGTTCTCGTGCGTCAGCCCGTCCGGCCGGGACGGCGAACGCGACGTGTCGGTGCACCTGCTGGGGTACCTGTTCGACCCGGCGCACCCGGCGATCGAGGCCGAGCAGGCGCGGCTGCGCGAGGAGCGCCATCGACGGCTGGTGGGGATGACCGAGCGGATGGCCGCCGACGGCTACCCGATCGACGTGGAGGCCGTGTTCGCCTACCTGCCCGCGGGCGCCAGCGCGGGCCGCCCGCACCTGGCCCGCGCCCTCGTGGCGGCGGGGGTGGTCGAGTCGGTGAACGCGGCGTTCGCCACGCTGCTCTACACGGGCAGCCCGTACTACGTGCCCAAGGCCGACACCCCGGTCCGTGCCGCGATCGAGATGGTGCGCGCGGCAGGCGGCGTGGCGGTGTTCGCACACCCTCTCGCACGCGGGCGGGGTCGGGTCGTCGAGCCGTCGGTGATCGCCGACCTGACGGCGGCCGGGCTGGGCGGGGTGGAGGTCGAGCACCCCGACCACGCCGAGCCCGACCGGGCGCTGCTGCGGGGTCTCGCCGCCGAGCTCGGCCTGGTCACGACCGGTTCGAGCGACTACCACGGCACGAACAAGACCACGCCGATCGCGGCCGAGACCACCACCGGCGACGCCCTGGACGAGCTGGTCGCCCGCGCCGCGGGCGGCGTCGGGGTCCTCACGGGCTGCCCACTACCCTGGTTCCGGTGAGCGAGCGTGCGAGCGAACCATCGACGCAGCGCTCGCGAAGCCGACCGAGCGCGGCGAGGGAGGA
Source organism: Pseudonocardia sp. (assembly GCA_030453005.1). GTDB lineage: Bacteria > Actinomycetota > Actinomycetes > Mycobacteriales > Pseudonocardiaceae > Pseudonocardia. Next base: position 5,020 of record JAKDLE010000210.1, read on the forward strand.
ATTCGCGCAGCTGGGGTTCGACTTCGTGGCGCCCCGGCTGGTCAAGGTCACCCCGTCGCGGCTGGCCGTGTGGCGCGACTGCCGACGCCGCTACCGCCTCACCTACCTCGACCGCCCCGCCCCGTCCCGCGGTGGCGCGTGGGCGCACAGCACCCTCGGCGCGGTGGTGCACCTGGCGATGCGGGCGCTGCACCGCGCGCCCGCCGCCCGCCGCACCCCGGACGCCGCCGCGGCGCTGGTCGACCGGCACTGGAACGGCGAGGGTTTCCGGGACGCGGGCCAGGAACGCGCCTACCGCGAGCGGGCCCGCGGCTGGGTCGCGGACTACACCGAGCAGCACGTCGTCGACTCCCCGGAGCCGCTCGGAGTCGAGCAGTGGGTGTCGGTGGCCACGGAGCGGGTGGTGGCCGGGGGCCGCGTGGACCGGATCGACGCGCTCCTGCGGGACGACCGGCGTCCCGAGGCCGTCGTCGTCGACTACAAGACCGGTCGTCGGACCCCCACCGCCGACGACGCGCGCGGTTCGGAGGCGCTCGCGCTCTACGCCGTGACCACCGCCCGCACCCTGAGGCGGCCCTGCACCCGCGTGGAGCTGCACCACCTACCCACCGGCGAGGTACGAGCCGTCGAGCACGACGCCGCGGGCCTGCGCCGGCATGTGGAGCGCGCCGAGGCGACGGCCGTCGAGCTCGCCGTCGCGGCCGACGCGCTGGCCGACGGCGCCGACGCCGAGGCGCTGTTCCCGCCGCGCACCTCACCGGGCTGCTCCACCTGCGACGTGCGCAGGCACTGTCCCGAGGGCCGCGCCGCCGCTCCTGAGCTCGCGCCGTGGGCGCTGCTCGCCCCGTGACCCGTTCTCGACACCCGCCGGGGTCGCCCCCGCGGCGGAGCGGCACTGCGCCGCCGCCGCGGAGCGGCACTGCGCCGCTGCG
>JAKDLE010000211.1 GCA_030453005.1 Pseudonocardia sp.
GCGGGACGGAGGTCGACGAAGGCGTCCCGCAGGCCGCGGCCCTGGCCGAGTCGTGCCTTGGCCGCCACCTCCAGCAGGTTCATGCCGAAGGTGATCGTGTAGGCGAGCATGAGGTAGAGGATCGGTAGCACGACGAGGTACATGAGGTACACGTTGCCGCCCGCGTTGCGGAAGAACTCGCCCATTGTCAACAGGTCCACCAGCGAGATCGCGATGACCAGCGGGGTGCCTTTGAGCAGCTGGATCAACAGGTTGTTCATCGGGGGGAGCATCAGCACCACGGCCTGCGGCCAGATGACCCGGTGCATCCGCTGCCAGGGGGACAGGCTCAGCGCCGACGCCGCCTCCCACTGCTCGCGCGGGACCGCGGCCAGCGACCCGCGGACCACCTCCGACCCGTAGGCGCCGTAGTTCAGGCCGAGCGCGAGCACCCCGCACAGCAGCGGCGAGAACCGCAGGCCGAGCTGCGGCAGCGCGAAGAACAGCCAGAACAGCTGGATGAACAGCGACGTGCCGCGGAAGAACTCGATCACCGTGCGGGCCGCACCGCGCAACCACAGGCGGTCCGAGCGCGCCGCCAGCCCGAGCACGACGGCGACCACCAGCATCAGGATCGAGCCCAGCACGGTCAGCAGGACCGTGATCTGCAGGCCGCGCCAGAGGTTCGGTATCCAGTCCGTCAGTGTGGGGACGCCCATGTCGGGCGACGGTACCGCCGTGATCGCTCCGCGCCTACGGTGATCAGCTGGCCGGTCGGCGCTGGATGCGCAGGATGTGGGCGACGTGGTGCCAGGGCTCCAGGCGCACGAAGTTGAACTGGCCCCAGTCCCACGTCTCGCCGCTGACCTCGTCGTGGACGGCGACGCGGTCGCCCCAGCCGAGCCCGAGCGCGGGCATGTCGAGTGCGGTGGTGCCGATCTGGGCGTCGTGGGAGTCGAGCGTGCAGACGACGAGCACGGTGTCGCCGGTGACCGGGTCGGTCTTCGAGTAGGCGATGATCTGCTCGTTGTCGACGTGGTGGAACGTGATGTCGCGCAGCTGCTGCAGGGCCGGGTGGGCGCGGCGGATCTCGTTGAGCCGCGTCAGGTAGGGCTCCAGGGACTGGCCCGCGGCGGCGGCGCCGGTGAAGTCGCGCGGGCGCAGCTCGTACTTCTCGGAGTTGAGGTACTCCTCGCTGCCGGGCCGGACCGGCTCGCCCTCGTAGAGCTCGAAGCCGGAGTAGACGCCCCACGTGGGCGACATCGTGGCGGCCAGGGTGGCGCGGATGGCGAACATGCCCGGCCCCCCGGTCTGCAACGACTCGTGCAGGATGTCGGGGGTGTTGACGAACAGGTTCGGGCGGGCCTCGTCGGCGCGCTCGGCGTGCATGAGGGCGAACTCGGTGAGCTCGGGCTTCGTCGTGCGCCAGGTGAAGTACGAGTAGGACTGGGTGAAGCCCAGCCGGGCCAGCCCGAACAGCCGCGCGGGGCGGGTGAACGCCTCGGCCAGGAACAACACCTCGGGATGGCGGGCCTTGACCTGCCAGATCAGCCAGTGCCAGAAGTTCGGCGGCTTGGTGTGCGGGTTGTCGACGCGGAAGATCTGCACGCCGTGCTCCACCCAGTGCAGGACCACCCGCAGCGACTCGGCGTAGATCCCGGCCGGGTCGTTGTCGAAGTTGACCGGGTAGATGTCCTGGTAGCGCTTCGGCGGGTTCTCCGCGTAGGCGATGGAGCCGTCGGGGCGCACCGTGAACCACTCGGGGTGCTCGGCGACCCACGGGTGGTCGGGGGCGCACTGCAGCGCGAAGTCGAGCGCCACCTCCATGCCGAGGTCGTGCGTCCGCGCCACGAAGGCGTCGAAGTCCTCACATGTGCCCAGCTCGGGGTCGATCGCGTCGTGGCCGCCCTGCGCCGAGCCGATCGCCCACGGCGAGCCGACGTCGCCGGGACCGGCGTTCACCGAGTTGTTGCGGCCCTTGCGGTGCTTCGCCCCGACCGGGTGGATCGGCGGCAGGTACACGACGTCGAAGCCCATCGAGGCGATCCGGTCGAGCTCCTTCGCCGCGGTGACGAACGACCCGTGCACGGCGCGGCCGGTCTCGTCGCGGCCACCCGTGGAGCGGGGGAAGAACTCGTACCAGGACCCGTAGAGGGCCCGCGGCCGGTCGACGTAGACCTGCTGGGCGCGGCCCCGGGTGATCAGTTCCCGCACGGGGCGCTCGGTCATGATCTTCTCGACGGCCGGGAACAGGGCCGGGGCGACGCGCGCCCGCAGCGGCATCGCCGTGTCGCGCAGCGCGTTCGCGGCGCCGAAGAGCAGGTCGCGGTGGGGGCGCTCGGCGGGGCGGCGGCCGACGCGCTGCAACAGCCGCGCACCGATCTCCAGGTCGTTGGCCAGCTCGTCGGGGCTCTGGCCCGCGTCGAGCTTCTTGGTGACGGCGTTGCGCCAGGTGGCCCAGGGGTCGCTCCAGGCGTCGACCCGGAAGGTCCACATGCCGGGCTCGTCGGCGGCGACGGTGGCGGCGAAGGAGTCGCCGCCCGCCCCGAGGGGCTCCATGCGGACGTGGTGTGCGGCGCCGCGGCTGCCCACCTCCTGTCCTCCGACCCGCCGCCAGACGACGTTGGCGGCGACGGCGTCGTGGCCCTCGCGCCAGACCACCGCGGTGATCGGGATGACCTCGCCCACCACGGCCTTCGATGCCTGCCGGCCCCCGCTCACCGACGGGGTGACGTCGTCGATCCCGAGCCGACCGGTCATGTCCAGCGCACCCCCGTCTATCGCCTGTTCCAACCGTACCTACCCGGTCCAGCCTCGAAAGGAACGGGTCATCAGTGCTTTCCCCCGTTCACGTGATCGTCACCGGGCCGATCCGCGCCGGCTCGTCGAGCCCTGACCCGGACGCTTGACCGATCACGGAATCGGTTCAACTATCCTTCCCGCCCGTGAGAGCTCTCCGTCGGTTCACCGTGCGCGCCCAGCTGCCCTCCGCCCTCGCGCCGCTGCAGGCGCTGGCCACCAACCTGCGGTGGAGCTGGCACCCGCCCACGCAGGACATGTTCGCCGCGCTCGACCCCGACGCGTGGGAGCGGGCGGGCCACGACCCGGTCCGCCTGCTCGGCGAGATCCCGACCGAGCGCTTCGAGGTGCTCGCCCGCGACGCCGACACCGTCGTCACCGTTCAGGAGCTGTCCGACGACCTGGAGGCCTACCTCACCGAGCCGCGCTGGTACCAGAACGAGCGCGAGGACGACCCCGCGCTGCCTGCGGCCGTCGGCTACTTCTCGATGGAGTTCGGCGTCAGCGAGGTGCTGCCCAACTACTCCGGCGGCCTCGGTGTGCTCGCGGGCGACCACCTCAAGGCGGCGTCGGACCTCGGCGTGCCGCTGATCGGCGTCGGTCTGCTCTACCGCTCCGGCTACTTCCGTCAGTCGCTCTCGCTCGACGGCTGGCAGCTCGAGCACTACCCGGCCCTGGACCCCCAGGGCCTGCCGCTGCACCTGCTCACCGGGCCCGACGGTTCGCCCGCGCTCGTCGAGATCGCGCTGCCCGCCGGGCGGACGCTGCGGGCGCGGGTCTGGCAGGCCGCCGTCGGTCGCGTCCCTCTACTGCTGCTCGACTCCGACATCGAGGGATGTGACCCCGACCTGCGCGGCGTCACCGACCGGCTCTACGGCGGCGACCAGGACCAGCGCATCCGTCAGGAGATCCTCGTCGGCGTCGGCGGGGTCCGGGCCGTCCGTGCGTACTGCGACATCACCGGCCACCCGCAGCCCGAGGTGTTCCACACGAACGAGGGCCACGCCGGGTACCTGGGCCTAGAGCGCATCCGGGAGCTGCAGGACGCGCACTCGCTGTCCTTCGACGAGGCGCTCGCCACCGTCCGCGCGGGCACAGTGTTCACCACCCACACCCCGGTGCCCGCCGGGATCGACCGGTTCCCGGTCGACATGGTGCAGCACTACTTCGGTGCCGGTGACACTTCCGATGGGCTGCTGCCCGGCGTGCCGATCGACCGCGTCCTCGCGCTCGGCGCGGAGGACAACCCGAACATGTTCAACATGGCGCACATGGGGCTGCGGCTCGCCCAACGCGCCAACGGCGTCTCGCAGCTGCACGGCGCGGTGTCGCGGGGGATGTTCGGCGGGCTCTGGGCGGGTTTCGACACCGACGAGGTGCCGATCGGCTCGGTCACCAACGGCGTGCACGGCGCCACGTGGGAGGCGCGGGACGTCACGGCGCTGATCGGGACGCCGGAGGCGCCCGCCGAGCCCGTCACCGACGCCCAGCTGTGGGATCTGCGCACCACCCTGCGCACCCGGCTCGTGCACGAGGTGCGCCGCCGCGTCCGCGAGGCGTGGCTGCAGCGCGGCGCGTCGCTGCCGGAGCTGGGCTGGACCGACCAGGTCTTCGACCCGGACGTGCTCACCGTCGGGTTCGCGCGCCGCGTGCCCACCTACAAGCGGCTCACGCTGATGCTGCGCGACCCCGACCGGCTGCGCGACCTGCTGCTCGACCCGCACCGCCCGGTGCAGCTCGTCGTCGCGGGCAAGAGCCACCCCGCCGACGACGGCGGCAAGGCACTGATCCAGGAGATCGTGCGTTTCGCCGACGACGCGGGCGTGCGCCACCGCATCGCGTTCCTGCCCGACTACGACATGTCGATGGCCCGCTACCTCTACTGGGGCTGCGACGTCTGGCTCAACAACCCGTTGCGACCGTTGGAGGCGTGCGGGACCTCAGGCATGAAGTCGGCGCTCAACGGCGGGCTCAACCTCTCGATCCGCGACGGCTGGTGGGACGAGTTCTACGACGGCGCCAACGGCTGGGCCATCCCCACCGCCGACGGCATGACCGACCCCACCCGACGCGACGACCTGGAGGCAGGAGCGCTCTACGAACTGCTCGCCACCCAGGTGGCACCCGCGTTCTACGAGCGCACCGACCCCGACACCGAGGATAGGGTGCCACCCCGCTGGGTGGAGCTGGTGCGCCACACGCTCACGACGCTGCGCCCGCAGGTGCAGGCCGCGCGCATGGTCACCGAGTACACGCAGGGTCTCTACGCCCCGGCCGCCCGCGCCGCGGCGGGGATCGCCTCCGACTCCTTCGGACCCGCCCGCGAGCTCGCGTCCTACCGGTCCCGGCTGGGCGACGCGTGGAACCGGGTGCGGGTGCTCGGCGTCGACGCCTCCGGGCTGCCCGACACCCCGGTCGTCGGGGCGCCCATGACGGTGCGCGCCGTCGTCGAGCTGGCCGGGCTGGACCCGGCCGACGTCGTCGTGGAGGCGGTCGTCGGGCCTGTCGACGACACCGACGAGCTCGACTCCCGCAAGCGCACCGCCGCGATGAAGCACGTCGGGGCCGACGGCACCGCGCAGCGGTTCGAGGCCGTCGTGCCCCTGCCACACGCCGGACTCACCGGCTACACCGTGCGGGTGCTGCCCACGCACCCGCTGCTCGCCGGCTCCGCGGAGCTGGGCAAGGTGGTGCTGGCGGGCTGACGTCGGTCGGTCCCGCCGACCTCCGTCGCAGCGCGCGTCGGGTGGCGCAGCGCGCGTCCGGTGGCGCAGGCGCTGGGCGGGCTGCGCGGCCTGGGCGCGGGCTGCGCGAGCGCGGACAGGCTGCGACGTCAGCCGCAGCAGCCGCCTCCGCAGCAGCCGCCGCCACCGGCGCGGGCGGGTGCGCGCGGGGCCGCGCTGCGCCCGCCGACAGCGACCGTCGTCAGCAACTTGACGGTGTCCGCGTGGCCCGCCGGGCACGGTGCGGGGTCGCCGGAGGCGGTCATCGGGCGGCTGACCTCGAAGGTCTCGGCGCATTCGCGGCAGCGGAAGTCGTAGCGGGGCACGGGTGCAGCGTAGGCCGCGGTCGGTACGGCGGACAGGCCCTCCGTGTCCGATCGGCAAACTCGCCGGGTGGATCGGCAAACTCGCCGGGTTGATCGACAAA